>NZ_JBBEWO010000016.1:0-75509 GCF_038739805.1 Blautia acetica
AGGATGTGTAAACAGAATTCCCATAGCCGAAAGAGAAAGCCAGCGCCTTGAGACGCTGGCCTAGTAACAAGGGCTTATAGCCCTAGAGCAAACCACCCGTTGGACGGGTGGTCATGATTCATGAATAAAAAAAGAGTTTGTTATCCACCTCTTCCATTCACAAAATTCCCCGTCTTCCGGATTTATCTGCAGAACATATTGAATTTTGCCAAGGAGTCTTTGGAGATATTTCTGTTTATCACCCGTATACTCAATATGAGATAAATGGTTTTCTAAGCCGAATTTTCGGATATAATAACACTCCTGACGCAGACGACGGCGGTAATTCTTCGGAACCTGAAGTTTTTCGTTCGCTACAATGCCTGTAATCTCCTGCCGGTTTTTCTGGGAGCAGATACGGGTTTTCTTATGGTTCAACTCAAAGCCCAGACGGTTTAAAAAGCCCTCTGCTTTTTTTAGTACTTCTTTTGGATGAAAGTCACCGGAAAAGGTCATATCGTCACAATATCTGGTATAAGCAATTTCTCGTACCCGGCACCAGTTTCCCATGTATTCGTCAAAAGGTTTCATGACAAGATTAGAAAGATAGGGGGAAGTTGGCGCGCCTTGAGGCAGTCTGTCTTTATAACAGCACAGATGAGCCAAAAGTGTGCGTACAGAATCCGGTATTCTCTCACAGGGAAATCCATGCTGATAGACGCTGATATAAGAAATACTGTCAAAAAAATCCTGTATATCCAGTTTCAACACCAGTTTTTGTGCCTGGTGAGGGAAAGCGTTGCTGCGAAGAGAGATTCCTTTTTGATAGGCGCAGGCATAGCCGGATACCGGAAATTCCCTTAGAACCTGCCGCAAAATTTGTGTTTGGACATACTTTAATACACTGTCCGGCGCATGAAGAATTCTTTTAGTGCCGTTTCTTTTAGGGATGGAGATTTTTTCGTAGTGTTCGTCTGCGTGATTGGCAAGAGCGTATAAAAGAGCCATTTCAGCGGTCGGTGTGTGGGTGAGATTTTCTGTCAGATGCAGAGAAAGAAGGAAATCCTGTGTCTGTTCTTTTGTATAATATTTCCAGAGAGAGGGAGCCATATGATACCTCCGTGTTTCCTGTATTGCTATTCATGAAAATGTATTTTTAAAAACACAGCAGACACTAAATGGTGATACCGGATTCGGCGAAGAGGTACGGCGCCGCAGGCGAGAAAGCACATGCAGTGTGCAGATGTACCTCGGAGCCGAAGGAGGGCTGGCGCAGCCATACCTTTCGGAATAAAAAATAGAAAAGCGACTCGCTTCTCTGACAGAAAACTGTCTCCTCTGTCTGCTGTGATTAAAATTACTGTAGCATAGGAAAGAGGGAAAGTAAAGAGTTCCTAAGTCCTAAATACTAAATCCCCAGCATACATTGTAAAAACAATGTTTTCGGGGGATTTTTCCTTGAAAGATTATATTGAGGAACGGGCGGTTGAAATAGCAAATTATATTATTGAAGAAAAGGCAACAGTAAGGCAGACAGCAAAGAAGTTTGGGGTATCGAAGTCTACGGTACATATAGATGTAACAAAATAGGTACTTTTGTGAAGGTCGTTTATGAGGTGAGGTGAAGATAAAACGGATAGTGTGTATAAGATATATTAGGAAAAAGAAAAAGTTTCTATAGAATCTGATTCATGATGAAAAAGCTCGGTGTTGACCGGGCTTTTTTAAAACGATTGTTTATTTGTTGTTTTTTATGAACTATACTATAATTTAAACATGATGAAATCAGAGGTAAGCATAATGAAATATAAAATTTTAATGGTTGACGATGATAGAGAATTGCTAAAAATGTTGAATCAATACTTTACATTGAAGAATTATATAGTGATTATTGCAGAAAATGGCATAGAGGCAATGGAAAAGATAAGTGTAAATCCCGATATTGTTTTATTAGATGTAAATATGCCGGGAATGGATGGGATTGAAGTGTGCAGAAGAATCAGAGATATAGTTTCTTGTCCGATTATTTTTTTGACTGCGAGGGTAGAAGAGGAGGATCGGATAAAGGGATTATTGTCTGGTGGTGATGATTATGTAACGAAGCCATTTAGTTTGAAAGAATTAGATGCTAGAATAATTGCTCATTTGAAACGTGAAGAACGTTTACATAGGAAAAAAGAACAAAGGTTTTATGGAGAATTAGTAATTGACTATGCCAGTAAATGTGTACATATTAAAGGGAATGCCTTAGAGCTTACGAAATTGGAATATGAGATTATAGAATTTTTATCCATGAATCCGGAAATGGTTTTTGATAAAGAACGTATTTATGAAAAGATTAGTGGATATGACACGGAAGGAGATAGTCGAGTAGTGACTGAACTAATCCGCAGAATTCGTAATAAAATAAAACGATATACAGAACATGAATATATCGAAACGATATGGGGGATGGGATATAAATGGAGAAAATAAAAAATCTTTCGTTAAGAAAAACCATTGTCTTATATATGATAGTTAGTTTGATAGTTAGTTTTTATCTTTCAGCATTGATTATGCGAACAGCAGCCACTATACAAGATGACATTTGGTGGAAATACGTAGATCAAGAAAAGTATTTTGAAATGGCAGAAGGTGAGGGTAGAAAGTATTTGACAGATGTTCCGAGACCGAATTCTTACGAGATGAAGAAAGTTGATTATCATATATCAGAGGTATGCGATTTCCTTCAGACATTTACAGTACTTATTGTGTCTGTGGCAGGCAATATCATAGCAGTGTTTCTTTTTTATAAACATAAATTAAAAAATCCCATTGAAGAATTAGAACTGGCATCACAACAAGTTGGTCGAAACAATTTGGATTTTCATATTACCTATGAAAATAAAGATGAAATGGGAAGATTGTGCAAAGAATTTGAACGGATGAAGGAGCAGCTTGCAGAAAATAACCATCAATTATGGAAAATAATTGAGGAAGAAAAGGCTTTGCGAGCAGCGATTGCACATGATATCCGTTCACCGCTATCTGTACTGGCGGGGTATCAGGAAATGCTTTCAGAATATCTTCCTGAAGAAGAGATAGATATGGATCAAGCCTTAGGTATGGTAAATGAGAGTAAAAAACAGATTGAACGCATGGATACATTCGTAGAAACAATGAGGAAGATGAGCAGTTTAGATACAAGGGAGTTAGTGGTAGAAGAAATTACAAGTATGCAGTTAGAAATAGATATACAGGCAGAGTTGAATGTGTTTGAGAAAAAATTTGGGAAGAGATGCGAATTAGAATGTGTGGAAACAGCAGAAAAATTTTCGGGAGATAAGGAAGTGATTTTAGAAGTTATAGAAAACCTTTTGTCAAATGCCTTTCGTTATGCTAAAACAAAAGTGGAAATGGAAGTTCTCCTTACTTGTTCTGAATTAGAAATCAGAGTAAAGGATGATGGAGTGGGTTTTACAGTAGACAAGCAAAAGGCAACAGAGCTTTTTTATCAGCAAAATGTGAAAGACAGTTTGAAACATTCAGGAATGGGCATGTATATCAGTAGATTGTATTGTGAAAAGCATGGCGGACAGTTACTAATAGAAAATGAAAAACAGAGTGGCGCTGTAATAACAGCAGTATTTCATCGGATTGCATAAGCAGTCCGATTTTTTATGCTGTTGTCTTTTTGTTGTGATTTATATTTTATTATGTCTATAACAAGGAAAGGAGGCAAACGTATGATTGCTATTTTTAAAAGAGAGATTAAGAATTATCTAAAGCGACCGTTATTTTGGGTAGGTATTCTGCTTGTGATTTATGGTGTGTTTAATACGACAAGTCCATATTTAACCACACATTATTTAGGGCAAGGCGAGAAAATTGTCAATAATTATCCTGATACAGTTCGCTTAGGAGATGTTTATGAAGGATATATTCCTGCGAATCCTGAAAAACATCGAGAAATATGGAGTGGACAGATAAAACAAGCACTAATTGATGAACTAGAAATGTCTAATTTAGAGGCACAATCCGTAATGAGCAAACTTGTTGATATGGAGTTAGAAGAAGCATTCGTATATCTGGAGGAAAAATATGATTGGTATAGTGCAAGATATATGTACGAAGATAGTGCCTATTACAAAGGAACACCAGAAGAAATCAACACATATCTGAACGAAAAAATGAAAAATAAGGCGTTTTCTTTTTATTACTCAAGAAAATTTGCTGATTTTGCAGGGTTGTTTATGTGTTTTTTTGCAACAATTATGTTAGCGGTTCTGTTTTTACAGGATACGAAAAAGCATACTTATGAATTGCTTCACACGAAACCGATCACTGCCGGAAAGTATGTATTGGGAAAAGTAAGCGCAGGATTTGCAATTTGTTTGATTGCTCTGACTATTATAAATCTATTATTTTGGGCATTGTGTGTTATTTATACAAAAGACAGTGGGTTTGAAGTGCGGTTCTGGGATTTTATAGTGTCTACTGTACTTTATATACTTCCCAATATGCTGATGATTGTAAGTGTATATACATTGATTTCACTCATATTTAAAAATCCACTTCCGGGAGTGCCGCTTCTGATTCTTTACATGGTATATTCCAATATGGGCGGAAGAAATGCGGAAGGAGTTTATGGATATTGGGGAAGACCTTTTGCGATTATGGTTCGATTCCCCGATCAGCTTTTCGATACGACACCGCCGCCAATGGCATTTTTAAATCAGAGTTTACTTATTTTAGCATCGGTAGTGATTATTCTGATTTCAATACAGATTTGGAAGAGGAGGCGGATGTAAATGAAGAAGGAAATGAAGATTGTTCTGCCGTTTTATAAGATTGCTTATGCAGTATCTTTTGTTGTGATTTTAAGCTTGATACGTGGGGTTGTATTCACAAATGAAATAGGACTTTCCATTGAGGCACCTTTTGCTATATTGACTGCTGTTTTTTGTGCGGACACTTATGTGCAGGAAATTACAAGCAAGCGATCAGAAATCCATAGGCTGTATCCAATAAGAAAGAGAATTTGCGCCATCAAGCAGCGAATAATGATACAGGAAGTTTTTTTATTACTGCTTGCTGTTTTAGGTTACGGATTGTTTTTTGTGTTTCAAAAACCAGTTACACATCCGGCAACGGAAAGTGAAATACTTCAGTTTATTACCTATTTTTTAGCGATTGTAGTAACCATTTTCTTTTGGGGAATATTGGTCAATACATTGTCTATGCTTTTTAGCAATATGTGGATGGGGATTGGAAGCTGCCTTCTGATATGGGTAACAACAAATTCCACGGGAGGAGATAAATTTTTTGGGGCATGGAATCTGTTTTCCTATGCTTTTAGAGATATAGAAAATACTGCTGATGTTACATGGCTGCAAGGGAAAGCTTTGTGTATTGGTATTGGATTGATTTTATTGGTAGTATTGCCGAAAATAGTTAGAAAGAGAGGGTAAGTTTATGAGTATTCATATTGAGGATTTAACAGTAAGATTTAAAAATGGTGTGACAGCAATCAATCATGCGAATTTAAATATACCGAATGGAATTTTCGGATTATTGGGAGAAAATGGAGCAGGAAAGACAACTTTGATGAGGGTTTTAACTACTGTACTTAAGCCTACAAGTGGAACGGTCACATTGGACGGGATTTTATATAGTGAAGGAAACTATGAAAAAATTCAGAGAAAAATAGGGTATCTGCCACAGGAAATTGAACTTTATCCTAATTTGACTGTTCAGGAGTGTTTAGAGTATATGGGTGATTTGGCAGGTGTTCCAAAAGCAGAGTGCAAGAAACGAATAGAATATTATTTGAAAAAGACCAGTCTTGCAGAACACCGGAAAAAGAAAATGAAACAGTTGTCAGGCGGCATGAAACGACGGGTAGGATTAGTGCAGGCGCTTTTAAATGAACCGGAATTTTTAATTGTGGATGAGCCGACTACCGGTTTAGATCCAGAGGAACGTATTCGCATCCGCAATTTGTTAGTAGATTTTTCTGAAAACAGAACGGTTTTATTTTCAACTCATGTGGTGGAAGATTTGGCTGCTACCTGTAACCAACTTGCGATTATGCACAAAGGTAGTTTCTTATATGCGGGTTCTATGAAAGACTTGTCAGAAGAAGCACAGGGAAAAATCTGGATTTGCAAAGTGCCTGATGAAAATAAGGCAAGAGATATAGAACGTAAGTATCGCATTACGTCAAAACAATATGTTGAAGGAGGATTACAACTAAGAGTGATTTCTGAAACACCGCCAGAGTTGGAATGTATGTCTGTTCCGGCAACATTGGAGGATGCATATATTTATTTTACAAATAAATATAATAAGTAATGATACATTCAGTTTGTTTAACTGAGAAAATACTGTAAAAGAATATGTAAAATGAAATATAAAACACCTACTGAGTAGGTTGAACTCAATACTCCTATGATTTCGATTTTGAAGTCATAGGGTTTTTTTGTGCAGAAAAATAAAAAATTTCCTTTTCCACCCTGTATTTTCCCCTCTGAGCCTTTCGTTATGTGAAGGCAAATAAATAAAATTCATTTTTTATTTGTAAAAATCCCTCTCTACGTTCTGATATATGAGGAACAAATTACATTTGCCTTAAAAGAATCGGGCCGGATTCAAGAACAAAGAAAAAATGAAAAGAGAAAGGAGAAATTACATGAACAAAACAATCTTAATGGGAAGACTGACAAAAGATCCGGAGGTGAAATATCTCCAGGATGAAAACAGTACTGCAATGGCAAGATACACGCTGGCAGTAGACAGACGATATCGAAAGGATGGAAAGGCAGAAACAGATTTTATTTCTTGCGTCAGCTTTGGGAAGAATGCTGAGTTTGCAGAAAAATATCTGAAAAAAGGTTTGAAGATTTTAGTGAGCGGACGGATCCAGACTGGAAGATATGTGAATCAGGAGGGGAATAAAGTTTATGCCACTAACGTGATCATAGAAGAACATTATTTCGCAGAAGGGAAGAAACTGTCAGGATCAGAAAAGAAAGAAGATACCGCTCCAGATGGATTTATGAATCTTCCAGACGGAGAAGAACTTCCGTTTGAGTAAGAATAACTCGGATGCTGAAAGCAGAAGAGCGCACTTATATACCTTACAAGGTATGTGCGTCCTACGGAAGTAGCATCTTTCTGAAGGGGAATTCCGAAAGTGTTTGCGGATGATCCATCCGAAGAAGGGTTCCCCTTCCGGCAGAAATGCCTATCTCGTAACAGAGAAAAAGGAAGAATTGAAAAGGAGAAAAAATGATATGGCGAAGAAAAAAACATTTCAGGAATATACGAAGGAAGCACTTTATGAGATTGAAAAAACAGAAGCTGCATTGAAACAGGCAAAGCTTGAGAAGGAGCAGGCAGAGCACAGGATCCAGAGATCCTTGAATTATCTGGATACACAGAAAAAGAAAAAGCGAAAGGCACGAACCCATCTGTTGATTCAGAAAGGAGCAGTCATAGAAGCAATCTGTAAAGATACCAAATATCTGACAGAGGCAGAATTTTATCAGCTGATGGATGAACTTCTTCATGATCTCGATTGTAAGTTTTGTGATGTTGTTCATGAAATGGTTCGTGGACGGGCGGAAGCGGCAGAAGCAAAGGAACGAGAATTTGCAGAAGAGGAAGCACTATTAAAGGCGATGCAACGAGGTGAACTGCCACAGGGAGATGAGTAAGATGGGATGTTATCACTTTCATCTGAATCAATTATCCAGAGGAAAAGGACAGTCTGCCATTGCCAGTGCTGCCTATCGGGCTGGTACAAAATTGGAATGTACGTATTATGGAGAAGTAAGTGATTATACGAGAAAAGGCGGTGTGGTATTAGCGGAGATCCATCTTCCAAAACAGGCTCCGGAGAGATTCAAAGACAGGGAGACTCTTTGGAATGAGGTAGAATGGATCGAAGGGAATAAGAAAGCACAGCTGGCACACAGCTTTGATATTGCCTTGATGAATGAGTTTTCTATGGAAGAAAATATTGAGCTTGCAAGAAGATTTGTAGAAAAACAGTTAGTCGCAAGAGGGATGATCGCAGATCTAGCGATCCATGATCCGAAGAAGGCAAAGGATAAAATACCCAATCCCCATATGCACATCATGGTTCCCATCCGCCCTTTACAGGAAGATGGTACCTGGGGACAAAAACAAAAAAAGGTTCCAGTATTAACACCGGATGGACAGCCGGTTTTGAATCGGAAAGGACAACCGGTATTTCGGGCGGTACATACAACGGATTGGAGCAGGAAAGAAACCTTGGAAGAATTGCGAAGTGCCTGGGCGAGGATGTGCAATGAACTGTATGAAGAAAAAGGACTTACAGAAAGAGTCGATGCCAGGTCTTATGAGGAACGGGGGATTGATAAGATCCCGATGGTGCATGAAGGACCGAATGTACAGGCAATGGAAGCAAGAGGGATTTCAACCGCACTGGGAAGTTTAAACCGACTCATCCGAGCCTTAAATGATATGAAAGAACGGGCAAAGAATCTTCTTCAATGGTCCTTGTTTCGAGAAAGCCAACTGATGGAACGGATGGTGTTCTTACATCAGCCAACCTTAGCGGATTATCTGAGAAACTATTGTGATAAGAGAAATGCAGTTGCAGAATCCTACGCTTATGGAACACAAAAGGCGAAGAATACAAATCTGAAACAATTTGCAGAGACGATTCGCTTTCTGGAAGAGCAGGATGTGAGAACCCCAGAACAGCTGACAGAGAAAATCCAGGAATTAGATACTCAGCTAAAAGAGGTAAGTCAGCGGTTGAATCAACAACTGTCTGCTTTGCGAAGTGTCAACAGCAACCTTTATGCAATGAAAGAGTATTTTGAAACAAGACCTGTTTATCTGGAATTAAAGAACAAATATTTTGGCAGGGAAAAATTTAAAGAGGAACATAAGAAGGAACTTAGCGGATATTATCGTTCGGAAAGAATCTTAAAAGAAAATCTAGACCCAAGTGGGAAGATTCCGGAAGGACAATGGAAACGAGAAGCCGCTCGTTTATCAGAAGAGATAGCTGCTTTACGAAAAGAAGATAAACGGATCCATGCCATGTTACGAAAGTATGAGGGAATCAAAAATCATGTGGAAGCTTTGATGGCAGAGGAAGGAGAAGGTGTCTCTCTTCCAGAAACAAACAAACGGGAGCAATCCACAGAAACAAAAGAAGCAGTGAGAACCATGAAACGAAAGAAGAAACATCATGGAATGGAGTTATAGGAGGAATTTTAGAAGATGGAAGAATATACAAGAGAACAGATTCAAAGAGCAGATGATACTGATTTATATGTTTTTCTTTCTGGGAGAGGAGAACAGTTCAAACGATGTGGGAAGGAATACCGATGGTTGCGATATGACAGTGTGATGATCAACAAGAACGAATGGTATCGTTTTAGTCAGAATAAAGGTGGTCATGCCATCGATTTTATGAAAGAATTTTACGGTCTTTCTTTTGCAGAGGCAGTCAAAGAATTATTAGGAGAAGAGGGAGTTGGAGAAACCAACAGAAGAACGGCCAAGGAAGATGCAGGCAGACAGAAGGTCTGCCCCATCCCCTTGCCTGGATTGGAATTGCCAGAAAGAAATGAAAGCTGTGAGATTGCAAGGAAGTATCTCATTGAGCAGAGGAAACTATCGGAATGGCTGATAGATCAGATGATTGCAAAGGGGGATATTCACGAAAGTAAAAACTATCACAATGTGGTATTCGTCGGAAGAGACAAAGAACAGAATCCTAGATATGCAGCTATGCGGGGAACCGATGAGAACCGATATCGTGGGGAGGCAAGAGGTTCGGAAAAAGCCTATGGATTTGGCCATATAGGAACGGGTGAAAAACTGTTTGTGTTTGAATCCCCCATTGATCTTTTGTCTTATATCACTGCAGTTCCGGAAGACTGGGGAAAGCATAGTTATATTTCTCTGGGCGGATTGAGTGAAAAAGCAATGAAACGGATGTATACAGAATATCCTCATATCCATTCCACCTACTTGTGTCTGGATAATGATGAGCCTGGAAATGAGAGATGCAGGCAGTTTGTTTCTCTTATTCCGAAGGAACTGAGTGTGTACCGATTAGAACCGGTGAAGAAAGACTGGAATGAATGTCTGGTAGCAGAAGTTCCGGTAGAAAATATGGCAAAGCAGATGTGTTGGAGAGATGCCAGGGAAAAACCAGTTCCGGTCATGAAGATGTCGGAGGTTGAAGAAACGGTGGTCCAGTGGCTATGGTATCCGTTCATTCCTTTTGGAAAGGTTACTTTGATCCAGGGGAATCCGGGAAAAGGAAAAACGTGGCTTGCAATGGCAATCGCCGCATACTGTACGAATGGAAAAGAACTTCCCAATGCACTTCCCATAGAACCCTTTAATGTATTGTATCAAACAGCAGAGGATGGGATAGCAGATACCATTAAGCCTAGATTAGCAAAATGTGGTGCAGATATGACAAGGGTGCGATTCATCAATGAAGAAGAAAAACAGCTTTCTATGACGGACGATCGGATTGAAAAAGCCATCCGCCAGAACAATGTACGCCTCATGATCATGGATCCCATACAGGCCTATCTGGGAACCAATGTGGATATGAACCGGGCCAATGAGATACGGCCATTATTCCGGCATCTCAGTACGATTGCAGAGAGAACTGGATGTGCCATTGTTCTCATTGGACATTTGAATAAGTCGTCGGGAAGTCAGAGCGATTACCGTTCCCTGGGATCCATTGATATCGCAGCGGCAGTACGAAGCATCTTATTTGTAGAAAAGGTGGAAAAAGAGAAGGAACAGGATATCCGAGTGGTATATCAGCAAAAGGATTCTCTTGCTAAGAAGGAAAATCCGGTAGCGTTTTCTTTAGGAGAAGAAGGCTTAAAATGGTTAGGAGAATACGATATATCCATTGAAGATCTGCTGATGGGGAAAGCAGGAACGAAAAAGGAAACGAAACTGGAAAAGGCACAGAAATTGATCCTGGAGTTATTAACCAAACGGAAAGTAATGTGTTTAGAAGAATTAGAGGCAGAACTACTTGCCTATGGGATTTCTTCCAGAACAGGAAGAGATGCAAGAAAGCAGCTGGAAAACAGACTGAGCTACGACTGGTGGCAGGGAAGAAAAACAGTTGCGTTGACAACAGAATAAAAGATGACATTGGCAAAAAACTGCTTTGGCATTGGCAGTCTTTATAGATACCTTTGCCAGCTGCCAATGTCAGAGTAATTACGAATAGATGATAGTTAAGGTCTATTTTAATAGATATTTTCATAGTAATGGACAAAGAGAAAAGGGAGGTGGGAGCACCGCTATGAAGAAACAAAAACTGAATTATCGTTTTCATAATCCGAATACTGCGGAAGTGACCGCCGATTACATATTAAAAGTATTTATTGAGGTGAATTCGAAGAAAGTTGAACGAATTATGCAGGAGGTGGCTGGAAGAAGTTTGGAAGAGGACAAGCAGGAGGAAAAATAAATTATCCAAGCATATTCAAGGTTTATTCGAGATGGAAATCAAGAATTGTCTCAGATGTTGCGAAATGTATGCCATCAATAGTTGTTTTCAACTGTGAAAAACAGAAAAAATAAAATTATAAAACAATATATGAGAGAAAATCTCATATATTGTTTACAAAAATGAAAAATGAAGTATAATAAAGAGTAAAGAAGATAAAATCTGAAATGGAGGTAACGGTATGTTATGTCAATTTACAGTTAAGAATTATAAGAGCATACGAGATGAGATGACGTTTGATATGCAGGCGGCGGCTATTTCGGAGCATGAAGATAAAGTGATAATGGATAAAAATGGGGAGCAGTTTTTGCCGGTTTCTGCAATATATGGTCCAAATGGTGGTGGAAAATCAAATGTCTTGGAAGCATTGCATACTGTGGCAGCAAAAGTGTTACGCCCGTTGTATGCAACAGGAGATAATGAGGAACGTGTTTTTCTTCAGAAAAAATTATTGATTGAGCCCTTTGCATTTTCGGAAGAAATGAAAAATGAACCGACAGAATTTGAAGTTTTCTTCCGAACAGAACTGGCAGAGTATAGATATATACTTCATGTGAAAAGAGAAATTGTTGTATATGAGTGCCTGGATCGTGTGAAATTGGAGACGGGAAGACGTTCAGCTCTTTTTGAGCGAAATGCAGAGGAAACAATATTAAAGGGTGTGTTTGCAAAATTAAAGATTAGTGACGAACTTTCTGAAACATTACCATTATTATCTTATTTAGGAATTACCTATAAGAAAAATGAGGTGGTAAAAGACGTTTTAGAATGGTTTGAATACGGCATTGATTTCCTAAACTATGGGAATCCGATCGAAGAACTTCGTATGGCAGTATCAAATTCAGAGGATGTAAAGCAATTAATGTTGGATATGATTCAGGAAATGGATTTGGATATTGTGGATTTCCGAGTTGTGAAAGATGAAAATGATCGAATTGATGTGTATACAAAACACATGGTAGAGGGATATGAAGCAGAACTAAATTTGTTTGATGAATCCAGCGGTACAAAGAAATTGTTTGGGTTAATGCCATTTATTGCTGATAGCTTATTATCCGGAGCAACACTGGTAATTGATGAACTAGATGCAAAAATCCATCCCGTGTTATTACGCCATATAATTATGATGTTCAATGACATGAGTATCAATAAGAAAAAGGCACAGCTGATTTTTACATCTCATGATTTATCTACAATGAATAGTGAGGTATTTCGCAGGGATGAAATTTGGTTTGTGGCGAAAGGAAATGCACAGAATTCTCAATTATATTCTCTTGTAGAGTTTAAAAATGAGAAGGGCGAGTCTGTTCGTAAAGATGCCAAATTTGATAAACAGTATCTTGAAGGTAAGTACGGTGCAGATCCATACCTCAGAAGAATTATAGATTGGGGGAAGGTTAATGCCTAAGAAAGCCAGAACAGAAGCGTGGAGAAAGAAGCGCCGCCAAGAGCATTTGGAAATGAAAAAATACAGATATTACATTTTCTGTGAAGGTCAGGAAACGGAACCGAATTATTTCCAAGGGTTCAAAAAATGGATTGAAGAAAATCCGATTTACAAAGACATGGTTTTGATTGAAATAGAGCCTTGTCAGGCGGAGACCATGCGTGTAATCGGAATGGCAGAAGAATATGTGAAAAAGAACCGACTTCAAAAAGGGCAGATATGGTGTGTGTATGATAAAGATAGTTTTCCAGCGCAGCATTTTAATGGCGTGGTTGAACGAGCTGAGAAATTGAATAAACAGAATCCAGAGTTACAATATCATGCGGCATGGAGTAACGAGTGCATAGAGTTTTGGTTTCTTCTGCATTTTGCATATTATACTTCAAACAATCACAGATCTGAGTATAAGAAGTTCCTTAATGAGAAATTTCAAGAACTTGGGATTGGGAAGTATGAGAAAAACATGGATAATATTTTTGAACTGTTAATGGAGTATGGAAGTCCCAAATTGGCGATACGATATGCGAAGCGAATTATAAAAGAGGGACAAGGGAAAACACCGACGGAGATAGCACCGGGAACGAAAGTATATGAGTTGGTGGAGGAATTGGCAAGGTATTTGCCGGAAGAAGAACAAAGAAGATTTTTAGCTTTGTTGTAAAAAAATGTGAAGAGGAAGACATTAAGAAATGAATGATATATATACAACAGAACTTTTGGGGCTGGGTTCTACACTAACAGAATTGGCTGTTAAAGGAACTGCGACTGCGGTATCAAGTAAATTAAAAGCAATTAAAGAGGAAAAAAATGTAGAAAGAATAAGAAGTACATATGATGAAATTATTAACGAACTTCTTAATGAACGAGAAGAAGCAGTTCGCATTGCGCAGGCATATAAATCTGAATTGGAGAAAGTGGTTATTAGTGATGAAGATATTCAACATCTACATAATACGGTTTCGAGAATTTTAGAAATTATAAAAGAATCTCAAGTAGCAAGTGCAACACTACTAGGAGAGGAAGCTGTAGAAGCTGTAAAGAAACAGGTTGAGTCATATGAGCAAATCAAAGCGTTGATTAGTGTGGACACATTAAAGACGATGCAATTATTGGGATTCAATTATAAAGTTGCAATTGGAGAACCGCTAACACTTATGCTTAAGAATTTTATATTATCCAAAGTTGCGGAACCGGATTCCTTTATTGCATTTCAGAAAATAGTGACCCCAGAAATGGTTGAAATTTTAAAAGATGAAACGGCATATGAGAACTTTAAACAAATAATGGGGATGGCCTAAGATAAACTGAAAATGATAATTATGAAGTCTTGATTTAATATAATGAAGTAAATACGAATTGCAATTATTTTTTGTTTGCGCTATGATAGCATGATAATGCACTGACAAAACTAATTGTAATAATGTAGGTCAGTGTGTAAAATAGTAAAAGTGAATATTATCAATTTAATATACATGAATTGAGATTTAGAATGAATTAACGAAGGTGAAAATGTGCTTATTAAGAAAAATACTTTAGCAGAGAAGTTTGTTATTGAATTGGCAGCAATTTTTAATGATCAAAATTGGGAGATTGAGGAAAGTACAAATGATGAATATTCGATATTTGATATATTTTGTAAAAGATTAGAAGACTTAGAAACGGATGCAGACAGGGAATTGATGATTGAATTGACTCGTAAATATTTAGTTGTTGGAGCGGGAGAATATTATAAATATATGTTTGATGTATTCAAAAAATTTATCAATTGTAATCGAGATGTTATGATGGATATAGATACGATACATATTTTCCCTGTACAAGACAAAGATTATCCAGAAAAAACAAAGAGCGGAAATATGATGTGTTATTTGTTTCAAGGACTTCTTATGCGAAGATTCGATGTGTTTCGAAATAAGAGAGTCAGAATAATAGAGACTTTTGACGGATTGGTAAAGCATAAAGATGACATTAAGTGCCTGCTAGTTGTTGATGATTTTGTTGGTTCTGGAGATACATTATTAGGATGTGTAAATTCGATAGAAGAAAAAGGAATCGAAAAAGAAAAAATCAAAGTATTAACATTAGTATTGCAAGAATGTGGTAAAAAAGTGGCAGATGAATATGGTGTAGAGATATACACTTCTGTTTTAAGAAATAAAGGAATTACAGATAACTATAGTGAACAAGAGGCTCAGGAAAAAAAAGAACAAATGAAGAGGATTAGTAAAAGATTTAAAGTAAAAGATAAGAATTTATATTTGGGGTATAAAGAATCTGAAGGGTTGGTATCAATGATAAAAACCCCAAATAATACTTTTCCTTTTTATTGGTATGAAGGGAAAAGAGAGGGAAAATTAAGTTTAGCACCGTTTCCTAGGCGAAATAATGTAGGAGTAGATGTGTAGATATGGATGAATTTGTGATGTATAAGTTATTAGATTCAATTTATAAAAAAGAAACGATAAGTGTTATGTTTAAATTAGGATATTCTTATTCTAGCGTGATAAAATGGTTTTCCGATTTAGAGAATTTAGGTTATATTTTTATAGAGGATGATGTTAGTAAATTTATTACACAAAAAGGAGAAAATAAGCTTATTCAATTGGAAAAAAAATATAAGAATCGTACTATTGGAAAATTGGAACAATATAAAACTAAGAAAATGTCACTTGAAGAAGTATATCTACCTTGATATAATATAAATATCTTGGAACTGCTAGACTTATGCACTTTGTGCGAGGTTGGCGAGTCTGCCAACTTAAGAAGAACTTATTAACAAGCCTGTGTAAGAACAAGCTCGATTTTGCGGGAGCAAAATCTATCTTGTTCTTACAAACTCGAGAATTCATAGAATTCTCTCATCATATAACTGTGACAAATGAGGCGTCTCATTTGTCGCAGTTATATGACAGATACAATTTTGTAGTAGTTCCAAGATATTTAATGGAGGGTATTGTGAATTGGGATAAATATTGTAATGAATTTTGTAAGGAAGCAGAACATAACGGTAAAAACGCTACATATTGCAATACGTGGTTGCAATATGCAAAGTCATTATATGAAAAAAAATTACCTATAATTTATAATCAAAAACATTTGTGTTTGTTGCTTGGATATAAAGAAGAATATATTTATGCTGCAAGTAATTCGGCAATTAATTTTTATAGGACTTATAAAATTCCAAAAAAGAATGGTGGAACGAGAGAAATATCTGAACCATTACCGAGTTTAAAAGAAATACAAAGGTGGATATTAGATAATGTTTTAGCACCAGTAAATATAAGTGTTTATGCCAAAGCTTATGTTAAAAAGAAATCAATTAAGGAGAATGCAAGGTTTCATAAGCGGCAACCAATAGTATTGTCACTAGATGTAGAAAGATTTTTCGATAGTATTACATCAGATAAAATATATAGTTTGTTTTTGAAATTGGGTTATAAAGAAGATGTATCAGTGTTACTTACCAATTTATGTTGTTTAAATGGATGTTTGCCACAAGGAGCACCTACAAGTCCAATGCTTTCTAATATAGTGTTAACTGAGTTCGATAATATAATTGGGAAATATACAAATGAAAAAAAAATTAGGTATACTAGATATGCTGATGATATGACTTTTTCGGGAGATTTTAAACCGGGACAAATAATATCTTTTGTAAAATATAATTTAAGTAACTTGGGATTAAAATTGAATGAAAGAAAAATAAGAACAAGAAAAAAATGTCAACGTCAAGAGGTAACGGGAATCGTTGTTAATGAAAAAATGCAATTACCTAAGCCTGTAAGAAAGCAAATTCGTCAGGAAATGTATTATGTAAGAAAGTATGGTCTAGAATCGCATATGCAGTATTGTGATATATCTAAGGAAAATTATTTACAACATTTAAAGGGAAGAATACAATATGGATTATTTATAAATCCCTACGATTATGAATTACAAGACTATTTGGATTATTTAGATAAATTATATGGAAAATATTAAAACTAATATCTCTTTCTAGTATTCTAGTAATATTCAATTATGTGGCAACAAATTGTTTCATATAAATAGTATGGATAAGTATAAGACAAGGTATTATTGATTTTATCAGTAATATCTTGTTTTTCTGTTTACATCCCCTATTTTTACGATATAATAAAAAGTAGTAACAGAATGATATCTACCTAACAGAAAGGATAATCCTATGAAGATAGCAGCATATTGTCGTGTTTCCACCGATAAAGCCGACCAGCTCAACAGTTTAGAAGCGCAAAAGGAATTTTTCTCCGAATACACCCAGCGTACCGGAGATGTTTTAGTAAAATTATATGCAGACGAAGGTATTTCCGGAACGAAAATAAAAAATCGTAAGGAATTTCTTCGTATGATGTCCGATGCGGAAAAGGGACTTTTTGATATGGTGGTTGTAAAGGACATTTCTCGCTTTGCCAGAAATACCGTAGATCTTTTACAGAATGTTCGCAAGCTGAAAGCGTTAGGTATTGAAACCCAGTTCCTTACAGCGAATATGACAAGTATGGGAAATAGTGAGTTTGTTCTCACCATCTTTGGAGCATTGGCTCAGGAAGAAAGTGCCAATACGTCTAAGCGAGTGAAATTTGGAAAGAAACTAAACGCAGAAAAAGGACGAGTTCCTAACATTGTATACGGATACGATAAAACAATCGGAGATTATTTCAATCTTGAGATTAACAAAGAAGAATCGAAGGTTGTAAAGCAAATTTATAAGTGGTACACAGAAGAAGGTTACGGTGCTGCCAAAATTTCAAATATGCTGAATGAAAAAGGTTATCGGACAAAGAGAAACTGCAAATGGAGCCAGAATGCCATCTGCCGGATTTTGACCAATGAGATTTATACGGGAAAGATTATCAATGGAAAGCAGGAAATCAGTGATTTTCTGACTGGTCAGAGAAGAGAGAAGGATGAGACGGAATGGCTTGTTGTGGAACGTCCAGAACTTCGTATGATTGAAGATGAGGTGTTTGAAAAAGCACAGGAAATTCTTCGTGGAAGAAACGATGCATTCAATCTGAATCATGAGCGACAAAGCAACAAATATTTGTTTTCTACATTGATTAAATGTAAAGAATGTGGCTGGTCTTTCCGAAGAACAGTTCGTACTTATAAAAATACGTATGTGCGTTGGGTTTGTTCCGGAAGAAATGGAAAAGGAGCAGATAGCTGTCCAAATAAAACCGCTGTAGATGAAGAAGAATTGATCCAGGTTTTACAAGAATATTTTAATCGGGTTCTTCAACAAAAAAATAAAGTAATTGACTATGTTGTGAAAGAATTCCAAAGAGTGTACAAAGCGAAAGATGAAAATGCAGAGTACGAGAAGGAATTGAATTTGCAGATTGCCAAATTACAGCGGATGAGGCAGAAATATATGGATATGTATACCGATGATTTGATCTCCAGAGAAGAATTGAACGATAAGTTGGGTGGTACTCGCCAAGAACTGGATCGTCTGGAGAATGAATTGAAAATGGTATCCAGTAATTTGACAAAAGGAGATCAGATGGAAAAAATCTTAAATGATACCTTTAAGCAGATTGAGAATATTACAGATGTTCATGAGATGACCAATGTACAGTTAAAGAGACTGATTAAGAAAATAGAAGTAGACAAAGATGGAAATGTGGATATTTACCTTCGTTTACTAGGTGATTTGGGATTAAATGAAAGCATTTTAGTGGAAGACGAATGTGAAAATAAAACAGCTCTAAATTGTAACGACCAAACATAAAGACTGCACAGAACGACTTCTTCAGATAAATCCGGCTCTGGCGGCGGAGGCGCGGAAGATCCTGGATTTGAACAAGTCCGAGCGCCATATCCGCGGTGGACTGGCTACCAGAGAAAAATATCTGCATATGGGGAATCATATAGAGGAGTAGGGATAAAATAGCAATAGGAAAATAAGAAGGACTGACACAGGTACTGCGTTTAAAGAAGCGGTGAAAGTTTTTAAACCATTCCTGTAAAAGTCCTTTTTTTGTGTATTTATAAAAAAGCGTCAAAATGTATAGGAATATTTGGTTTTTAAGAATAGATTGCACATATTGCCTAAAAGTGATAGTATAACTATCAAAAGGAGGAATGTGCAATGGGAAGTTCAGGAGTAAGAAAGCATCAGTATCAGCAGAGATACAAAAGAATTTTGTCGGCAGCGCTTACACTTTTCTGCGAAAAAGGAATTGAGGAAACTTCGATTGAGGATATAGCCGGGAAAGCAGAGGTGGGGCCGGCTACGGTGTACCGCTACTTTGAAACAAAAGCAGAAGTTGCCATTCAGGGTGGGATTTTGTATTGGAGGGAGGTTTCTGAGAAGTACTTGGTTCACTTATCAAAACAGAAGTATCTGGAAAGCAACGGCAGGGACCAGATTAGAAAGATTATGGATATTTTTGTGTGGATATTTGAACAGGAGTTTGATTTCCTGAAATTTCTTCAAGAGTTCGATGTGTTTGTAAGAAAATATCAAATTTCCCAGGAACGTTTAAAGGAGTATGAGCAGGAAATTCTGAATCTGAAACCGTATGTGACAGACGCTTTAGAGAAGGGAATTAAGGATGGCAGTCTGTATCTGACGCAGCCGGTGGAGAAAGTTTATTTTTCTGTGACTCATGCCATGCTCAGCCTGATGCAGAAGCTGGCTTCCAATGGGAGCATGCTTTCTTCTGACGAGAGAGTGGAACTGATTACTCAGATAAAGATTGTTTCGGAAATTATGATAAGGGGGTTACAGGCATGAAAAGATTGACGACGAGTAAAATATGGCTGTTTGCTGTGGGACAGTTCGGGTGGTCCCTGTTGTCGGGGATTATATCCAACTGGCTGGTTTATTTTTATCAGCCGGATAAGACAGCAGTGGCTCAGGGACAGAACATTTTTATCCCTCAGGGGATGGTTATCTTTGGAATTATAACGGTGATTGGAGGAATTACTGCATTTGGGAGGATTTTTGATGCTGTGACAGACCCCTTAATTGCTTCCTGGTCTGACCGCTGCCAGTCAAAAAACGGAAGAAGAATTCCATTTTTGAAATGGGCTTCCCTGCCCTTGGCCGTGTCCACAGTTCTGGTTTTCTGGTCACCGGTAGAAAAGACAAGCTGGATAAACGGAGTATTTCTGTTTTTTATGGTGATGATTTATTATCTTTCTATTACAGCTTACTGTACCCCTTATAATGCCCTGATACCGGAATTGGGCCATACGCAGGAAGAACGGTTGAATATTTCTACGGTAATTTCCTTTACGTTTATTGCAGGAACAGCGGTAGCTTATCTGGCGCCGGCTATTTGGGGGATGCTGATTCCTTCATTGGGGCGGGTGCAGGCCATTCGGCTTACTTTTACCGGAATGGCATTTTTGGCATTCTGGTGTATGCTGGTTCCTGTATTTTCTATAAAAGAGAAGGAGTATGTCAACACAGTGCCGACCAATGACACTGCATTTCGTTCTCTGGCATCTACGTTTAAAAACGGAGAATTCAGAAAATTTGTGGGCTCTGATATTTTTTACTGGATTGGGCTTACTATGTTTCAGACAGGATTGCCATTTTTTGTAACCAGTCTTTTAAAGCTTCCGGAATCCATGACTACCATTTATTTTGTGGGAATGACGGCACTTTCTGTGGTATTTTATGTTCCGGTTCATAAGCTGGTTTTGCGGTTTGGTAAGAAGAGACTGCTGGTGTTTGCTTTCGCAATATTTGCCTGTGCTTACTTTTATACGGGTTTTCTGGGGACATTCTCCGGGATTTCTCCTGTAGTGCAGGGCGGGATTCTTACTGCAGGGGCGGCATTGCCTATGGCAATATTTGGAATTCTTCCCCAGGCCGTGGTAGCAGACATTGCTCAGAGCGATGCCCTGGTGTCAGGCCAGAATCGGGAGGGAATGTTTTATGCAGCCAGAACCTTTGCCTTTAAGTTGGGACAAAGTCTGTCCATGCTGCTGTTTACGGCTGTTTCTACCATTGGACAGTCTGTTGGGACTGGATATCGGATGACCGCATTTTGCGCAGCGGCATTTTGTGTGGCAGGAGGAATTCTGTTCCTGCTTTATGATGAGGGGAAGATTAATAAACTCATACGGGAGGAAGAAAAATGAGAGGTTTCATCAGTCAGAAAGAGTATGAAAAGAAAATGCAGGATGTGGCAGAACCTTTTTTGAAACAACGGCGTGAGGATTTCTGGCTGGAACGGGAAACCGGAAGAAAAATTCATTGCGTGTATTATCGGGCAGACAATGCCAGGGGAATTGTAATTATTTCTCATGGGTTTACAGAGACAGCAGAAAAGTATAAAGAAAACATTTATTATTTCCTGCAGCAGAATTACAGCGTGTATATACCCGAACATTGCGGACACGGAAGGAGTTATGGATTGCTGAAGAAAAATTCGCCGGTGTATGTGGATTTCTGGGAACGTTATGTTTGCGATTTGCTCTATGCGGCTTTCTGGGCGAAAAAAAGAGAACCGGATTTGCCTCTTTATCTTTATGGTCATTCTATGGGCGGTGGAATCGGGGCCGCAGCGGCAGGGAAAAAGCCGGAACTCTTTCAGAAGGTCATACTGTCATCCCCCATGATTCGTCCTCTGACGCCTGGCGTTCCATGGAGAGCTGCAGTATGTATTGCGTACATAATGTGCTGTCTGGGGAAGGGAAAGAACTATATGCCGGGGCAGCATGATTACGAAGGGGAGGAATCTTTTGCACAGAGCGGAGCCTTATCAGAAGAACGGTTTTCTTACTATCAGAAAAAGAAAGCTGCAGAACCGGATTACCAGCTGGGAGGGGCTTCTTATGGCTGGCTGAAGGAAATGGCGGGATTGTACCATGTGCTCATGAGGAAAGCGTATCGCAAAATGCACATGCCGGTTCTGGTATTTCAGGCAGAGAAAGACTTTTATGTTTCTAATAAGGAGCAAAACCGTTTTGTAAAAAGAGTACATAAAAATACAGACAGTCTGATACATCTGATTTTGGTACCGGGAACAAAACATGAGATTTATCATGCAGATGACTGGACGGTACAGCAATATTGGGATACTGTTTTCAGATTCTTACAGTCGTAAGCTTCTGCAGTTTTTTACTGCGTCAGAAACTGTGCATATTTCTTCGGCGACACGCTGGTGGCCCTTGTAAAGGCCTTGAAAAAATTGCTGTAGTCATTAAATCCGCACTTGGCGCTGGCCTCAGTCACCGTATACCCCTCGGCAAGCAATTCTTTGGCATGGGAAATCCTCTTCGCCGTAATGTATTTATTAATGGTGGTTCCGGTGGCAGACTTGAAAAGCCTGCACAGATAAGAAGAACTGATGAAAAAATGTGCGGAAAGCTGTTCCAGGCTCAAAGGTTCTTCAATGTGCTGATTAATATAGGAAAGAATACTGTCCACCTGTGCATTGGAATTAATCTGAGTTTCCGTATCTGCAATGTGATTCTTCTGAAACCGTTTGTTCAGGAACACCATCAATTCCAGAAAAGCCGCCTGCTCCAGAATGTCGGTTCCGTATCCTGCTGTGTGTGTGAGCTTGTGTATGTAGTACAGGAAATTTTTCTGTTCCTCCAGGGTAAGGGAGACCTTATGGTTGGAACGCAGGGAACGATTCTGAAAACACGCATCTAAATCCGTGTTTGACGTGCTGAGGGATTTCACATAATCCGGGTAAATGGACAAGATAATCCGTTCATGAATCTGGCTGTCAATCTGAGTCAGATGGTGGCTTTCGTACTGATTAATGAAGAAAATATCACCCGGGAAAATGTTATAAAAGCAGTTATCGATGAGAAACTGTTTGCCGCCGGAAATGGAATAGTAAATTTCGTAACTGTCGTGAATATGCATGTCCATAGGCTTCTCGTCGCTGTATAAATGTGCGATGGAAAAAGTTTTATTCTGCAGGCAGTCGGTGATGGACTGTTTGCAGGAATTGAGCAGTTTCATATCCCGTGCCTCCTTTTCTGTTTTCTGTAAATTCGTAAAATATCTGAAATAAAATTCCCATGTCGTTATATCCAGTATATAAGAGAATATTCTAAAAAGCAATGAAGAAAGTTCAAGATTTGCAAGGTTTTAAACAGGAAAAGAAACCTTCCCCAAAGAGCGGCCTGCTATAATAAAGTCATATGAAAGATTACCGTACAGGAAACAGAAAGGGGAACCAACATGGAAGTAAGAACCGCGTCATCACCAAGAGACGTAAAACATTATACAACAGACCGTTTAAGAGAGGAATTTCTGATTCAGAACCTGTTTGTGCCGGGGGAAATAAAAATGGTGTACAGCCATATTGACCGCATTATCACAGGTGCAGCAGTACCGGCAGGAGAAACGCTGGTGCTTACTGCGGGGGCAGAATTAAGAGCAGAGTATTTCCTGCAGAGACGTGAAATGGGAATTATCAACATCGGCGGTGCAGGTGTCATTGTGGCAGACGGCAAAGAATATGAAGTTGGACACAAAGAAGGCATGTACATTGGCATGGGTGTAAAAGAAATCACTTTTGCCAGCAAAGAAAGCACAGTACCGGCGAAATTCTATTTTAACAGCACACCGGCGCACCATACATATCCTACGGTGTTGATTAAGCCGGAAGGAACACCGGAAGAGGGCGTTGTGATTGTAAAAGATGAAAATAAGGTAGAGCTGGGAACACTGGAACAATCCAATCACAGAACAATCTGTAAATACATTCTGCCGGGACAGGTAGAAAGCTGCCAGCTGGAAATGGGCATGACAAAACTGGAGCCGGGCAGTGTATGGAACACTATGCCATGCCACACCCATGACAGAAGAATGGAAGTTTATCTGTATTTTGATATTCCAGAAGATGCGTTTGTTATGCATTACATGGGAGAACCTACAGAAACACGCCACATTGTGATGAGAAATGAAGAGGCCGTGATTTCACCAAGCTGGTCTATCCACTCTGGTTCCGGTTCTCAGGCGTACACCTTTATCTGGGGTATGGCAGGGGAAAATCAGGACTTTGACGATATGGACCACATTGCAAATCAGGAATTAAAATAACAGGAAACTAAGTAGAAAAGGAGAACAGACATGGACGTTATGAAGAGTTTTTCACTGGAAGGAAAAGTAGCCCTGGTGACAGGTGCAGCATATGGAATCGGGTTTGCCATTGCAGAAGCTTACGCAAAAGCAGGCGCAAAAATTGTGTTTAACTGCAGAGGCCAGGAACACATGGATATTGCTATGAAAGCATACGAAGAAAAAGGCATTGACGCAAAAGGATATCTCTGTGACGTAACAGACGAAGCACAGGTAGCAGATATGATTCAGGATATTGAAAAAACGGTGGGAACCATTGATATTCTGGTAAATAATGCAGGAATTATCAAACGTATTCCTATGACAGACATGAGTGCAGAAGAATTCCGTCAGGTCATTGACGTAGACTTAAATGCCCCGTTTATCGTGTCCAAAGCAGTCATTCCCGGCATGCTGAAAAAGGGGCACGGAAAGATTATTAACATTTGTTCCATGATGAGTGAACTGGGCAGAGAAACCGTGTCTGCTTATGCAGCAGCGAAAGGCGGACTGAAAATGCTGACAAAGAATATTGCTTCTGAATACGGGGAGTTCAATATCCAGTGCAACGGTATCGGACCTGGCTACATTGCCACACCGCAGACAGCGCCTTTAAGAGAAATCCAGCCGGACGGTTCCAGACATCCATTTGACCAGTTCATCATCAGCAAGACACCGGCTGCACGCTGGGGAAATCCGGAAGACTTAATGGGACCGGCCGTATTTCTGGCTTCCGAGGCTTCTGACTTTGTAAACGGACAGATTTTGTATGTAGACGGCGGTATTTTAGCTTACATTGGAAAACAGCCGAAATAATTTGAGATAAGGAATGAAAGATAAGCGGAGGAAAACAAGAATGAGAATTGCATTAATGAATGAAAACAGCCAGGGTGCAAAGAACCCGATGATTGAAAAATCTCTTAGAAAAGTTGTAGAACCCATGGGATTTACTGTGGATAATTACGGCATGTATACAGCAGAAGACGAGGCACAGCTCACTTATGTACAGGTGGGAATCCTGGCAGCAGTGCTCTTAAATTCCGGCGCAGCGGACTATGTAATTACCGGATGCGGCACAGGAGAAGGTGCTATGCTGGCTTGTAATTCTTTCCCGGGCGTTATCTGCGGACATGTAGAAGACGCTTTGGACGCATATACTTTTGCACAGATTAATGACGGAAATGCTATTTCTCTGCCCTTTGCAAAAGGATTTGGCTGGGGCGGCGATTTGAACCTGGAATACATTTTTGAAAAGCTGTTCTGTGAAGAAAGCGGACAGGGATATCCGAGAGAAAGAGCCGTACCGGAACAGAGAAATAAGAAGATTCTGGACGAAGTAAAGAAGGTTACTTACAGAGAATTCACAGATATTTTAATGGAAATGGACAGAGAACTGGTGAAAGGCGCACTGGCAGGAGAGCACTTCCAGGAACTGTTTTTCGCAAACTGCAAGTGTGAAAAAATTGCTGCCTGTGTAAGAGAAATCCTGGGCTGCTAGAGGAGAAAAGCATGTTTAGTTTAAAAGTAATTGATAAAAATGAACGAACGGTGGCGTGGGCCAGAGGGGAAGAAGAAGTCAATCTCATGGTGGCAAGAACCTACGAAGAAGGAGATAGAATTGTTCTGGAAATCTCCAAAGAAGGAGAATATGCATGGGTACAGTTTGACGATGCCCTGGGCAGAAATCTGGTTTATCTTACCGGCAATGCGCAGTATCAAATTCCTTTTGGCGAGAAGAGAATCAATCTTTCACCAAAGGCATTTTCCGGAAACAAGCACTTAATCAGTGTGCGGAAAGCCAGAGATTTTGAGGTGAAAAGCTATCGTAATTTAGCTTTAAATGTCAACGATACGCATGAAAATACCACCTGTTTTCCCCATGCCTTTGCCAATGTGGAGACAAGAGGCGAGTCTGTTTTTGCGGCAAAGAATGCCATTGACGGAGTGACAGCCAATGAATGTCACGGCGAATGGCCCTATGATTCCTGGGGAATCAACCGGAATCCGGACGCAGAAATGACTGTGGATTTCGGACGGGAAGTGGAAATCGACCGTATCATTCTCTATATCCGGGCAGATTTTCCACACGATAACTGGTGGAAAAAGGTGACTGTAACCTTCTCAGACGGAGAAGAAAAAGAGTTTTCTTTAAAGAAAACAGGCTGTGGACAGGAATTCACCTTTGAAAAGAAAAAAGTGACCTGGGTGAAGCTGTCCAAGCTGATTCCTTCCCCGGAACCGTCACCATTTCCGGCTCTTGCGCAGATAGAAGTGTACGGAACAGATTTGTAAAAAAAACGGGCATACAGGAGCAGAAGCATTCCTGTATGCCTGTTTTTGTTGTGAATCTCTTTCTTTTAAAATACGCACCCATGTGATAAGATAAGAATATCACAGATTTGAAGACAGGACGGGCTTATCATGGCGCAGACATATTATGAAGAGTTGCAGCAGTTTCTCCCCGGACTTTCTCCGGATATGCCGGATTCCTGCATGAAACTGGCAGAATTGTTCCGGGCACAGGCCTTTGAACTGCATATTAGAACATTGCCGGCCGGGGAAGAAAAGTATTATATTCCTTATATGATGAACGATGCACTGGAGTGTTTGCTGATTCTGGAGCAATGCCGCATGACAGGCAGGTATCTCGTGGATTTTAAGGGAATAACACAAGCACATATGGCAAAAGACGGGGAAGTTTATCTTTTGGTAGTCAGGCAGGGAGACGACAATGTATTTACCATTTGGTTTTCGTCTATTCGGGAAGAAATGACCTGTTATCAGTATCACCGTATCGGACATTTCTGGGTAAAAGGACAGGAACAGTGGCGGCGGCTGGTATATATAGTGGGAACCCTTTACGATAAATATTCTTATATGGGGGATACTGTGTGTACACAGGCGGAAAAAGAACTGCTTCCTCTTATGGAACTGGCGCCTTTTCGTGCTTTTTCGCCGGTGAAGGAATCCCTGGATGAGGAATATCCGGACACGCTGGAAGGGGTGGAATGCATGAAAAAGCTGGCATTGGAAGCCGGAGATTGGAGATTGGCACACCTGCTGAAAGTTTACCGGAGATTTCCTTTTCCCTGGGCAGAAAAACGGATACAGAGGCATATGGAGAGCAGAGCGGGAATTCCTCTTTATGAGGTGCTGTACAGGAAAACAGAAGCTGCGTCCAAGGTCTATCCCATCCGTGATTACGGAAGAAAAAGCAATGAGGAAACAGAGGAGAAAAGGCGGGCAGTATCCCGGAAATTACAGGAAAAAGGTTTTACGGGATCGTATCCTTTTTTCCGAAAAGACAGTATGCAGATACTGGCCATGGAGGAACATCCTTTTACGCTGTTGGAGGCAGAGGACTTTTCTTTTCGGATTCAGTTTATGGTTTCTGTCAGCAAAAAGGATAGTGAGAGGTACAATGGCGGCTTTTTTAAAGGAAGGCAAAACCGCGGATGGATAGAGAAAAATCTGGATTTTCTCGGAGGAAAACAGTCAAAGGGAGAGGAAGAGTAAAATGACAGAATATCTGCTGGGAAAGAACCCCCATACCATATCAGTAAGTCTGATGAATCTGCAGGAATTTTCTGCATTAAAGGGAAATTATCCTCATAAGAGAGAACTGATTCACAGCATGGAGCAGGCAGTTTCCTGCAAAGCGGAAGTGTACGCCCAGTGTCTGTTCGGAGTGCTGAAGATTCCCGATAAGAAAAATTTAGAGAAAAAGCCCTGGATTGCCGCCTGGTATTTTATGAAAAATAAACTGATTTTTCTGGATGACGGAGGGCAGATTAGCCGGATTTTAGAGAAAATAAAGGATATGGAATTTGGTGGAAATGCTTTGGAGGGACAGCTTCTTTTGGCTGTGTTTAACGGATTGATTGATGAGGAAGTTCCTTATCTGCAGAAGGTGGAAGAAAAGATAACAGAACTGGAAAATATTCTTCTGGAGGAGACACCAAGGGATTTTCCAAGGGTTTTGATGGGACTTAGAAAAGCAATGATGAGGCTTCATACATTCTATGTACAGCTTCTGGATATGGCGGAGGAACTGCAGGGAGCGGCAGGAGAAATTCTGGTGAAGGAAGAGGAAAATGCCTGGTGCGTGTTTTCAAACAGAGTGTCCCGTCTTCATGATTACACAGAAAATATCAGAGAGAATCTGCTGCAGCTTCACGAATTATATCAGGCACAGATAGACATTCAGCAGAACGAAATTATGACTATGCTTACCGTAGTCACAACTATTTTCCTGCCTCTGTCGCTGCTGGCAGGCTGGTACGGTATGAACTTCGGAAACATTCCCCTTTTAAACTGGAAGTACGGATATCTCACCGTGGTGCTTCTGACCCTTGTTATCATTGGACTGGAGCTTCGTTATTTCAGGAAAAAAGGTCTTCTGAAGAATAAAAAGAAATCTTAAATGCCAATACTAATAAAAAAGAAAAGAGGGCATTTCAGATGGAATCACAGACCAGAAACCTGCTGCGGGAATGCAGTACAGGATGTAAAATGGCAATCAACAGCTTCAATCAGATGCGGGATTATGTGGAAGATGAAAAGCTGAAAGAACTTATGAATACCTATGATAAAAAACATAAGGAATACGAAGAACAGGCTGGAAAAATGCTGAAGGAGGGAGGAAGCGAAGAGAAAGAGCCGGGCGTTATGGCTTCTGTCTTTTCCCGACTTTCTACGGATGTGAAACTGCTTATGAAAGATGACAGCAGCCAGATTGCAAAGATGATTATGGATGGCTGCAACATGGGGATTCAGACCCTTGGGGGATTTGTGAATCAGTATAAGAATGCCTCCAGACAAAGCCTTGCGCTGGCGGAAAATATCATAAAAACAGAAGAAAAACTGATGAAGGAAGTGCAGGAATTTTTATAATCTGCAGGAAAAATTGGCAGAGATACAGAGGGCAAAGGAAGGGTTTATGGATAAATACAAGGTTTTAAAGGATGTTTTTGGATACGATACATTTCGAGAAGGCCAGGAGGGGCTTATAGACAGTACCCTGGCAGGACGTGATGTGCTTGGCATTATGCCTACAGGGGCGGGAAAATCCATCTGCTTTCAGGTGCCTGCCCTGCTTTTTCAGGGGATAACCATTGTGGTGTCGCCTCTGATTTCGCTTATGAAGGACCAGGTGGCTGCTTTAAATGCAGCAGGCGTACATGCGGCTTTCATCAACAGTTCGCTGACAGAAGGACAGTATAGGAAGGCCATGGAATTTGCCGCCCGGGGGCGGTATAAAATTATTTATGCAGCACCGGAAAGACTGATGACAGATTCCTTTCTGGCGCTTGTCAATCAGGTGGAAATTTCTATGGTGGCTGTAGACGAAGCCCATTGTATTTCCCAGTGGGGACAGGATTTCCGTCCAAGTTACCTGAAAATTGCAGAATTTATTCAGGTTTTGCCGAAACGCCCTGTGATTGCCGCTTACACGGCAACAGCTACAAGGGCAGTAAAAGAGGATATTTTGTGTATTCTGGGACTTCAAAATCCCTTTGTGGCTGTAACAGGATATGACCGGAAAAATCTCTGTTTTGCAGTGGAAAAGCCAAAGGATAAGATACAGGCGCTGTTAGATTATCTGGATAAAAACCGGGAAAAAAGCGGTATTATTTATTGCAATACCCGGAAAAATGTGGAAGAAATCCACCGTCGTCTGATACAGGAGGGATATCCTGCTGTGCGGTATCATGCCGGGCTGTCTGATGAAGAAAAGAAGCAGAATCAGGAAGATTTTATCTATGACCGGATGCCTGTTATGGTGGCAACCAATGCGTTTGGGATGGGTATTGACAAGTCTAATGTGCGCTTTGTTCTGCATTTTAATATGCCAAAAGATATTGAAAGCTATTATCAGGAGGCAGGCCGCGCCGGGCGGGATGGTGAGCCGGGAGAGTGTGTGCTGTACTATGCCGGACAGGATGTGAAGACGAATGAATTTCTTATTAACCAGCAGATGGAAAACGAGGAATTTGACAGGGAAGACATGGAACTGATTCGGGAAAGAAACTTTGAACGGCTGCGGAAAATGACATTCTATTGTTTTACCAACGAATGCCTGCGGGAATATATTCTGCGGTATTTCGGTGAATACGGAGGAAATTACTGCGGAAACTGCAAAAACTGTCTCACGGAATTTCAGGATACAGATGTGACGAAAGAGGCGGAAAGTATTTTGAAACTGGTAAAAACCAGTGGACAGAGATATGGAATACAGGCTGTTACAGACGCTGTTCATGGCTCGGACAGCGCCAAAGTACGGCAGTTTCATTTAAACGAAAATACATATTACGGAGTCTTGAAAGACCGAACCATTGTGCGGATACGACAGATTTTAAATGACCTGCTGGTAAAGGATTATCTGGTTCTGACAGCGGGAGATTATCCTGTTTTAAGGCTGGGGGAAAGAGGAAAAGCAATGCTTGACGGGGCAGAGGAACAAGTGCTTTTGAAACTGCCAAAAGAGCAGCCTAAGATGCAAAGCAGTGCGAAATCCGGCAAACAGAAAGTCACAGATGAGGTGAAATATCCCCTTCTCTTTGAACGTCTGCGGCAGAAACGGTACAAAATGGCCCAGGAGGCCAAGGTGCCGCCTTACATTATTTTTTCCGATAAAACACTGCGTCAGATGAGCACCTATCTTCCGGTTACGAAGGAAGAAATGCTTTCCATAAATGGGGTGGGAAACAGTAAGTATGAGAAATACGGAGAGGCATTTGCAGAGGAAATCCGAAATTTTATAAAGGAAAACGGGATTGAGAAGTGAAAAGGGGTGAAGAATCAGAAAAATAGCATACAGAAGAGACTGTAATTCGCAGTCTCTTCTTTTTTTGCCTTTTCCTGCGTAAACTGAACAAAAGACAGTAAGGAGACACACATGAAATTTCTGATTTTTCTTTCAGAGGTTAGTATTCCTCTTATCCTGTTTTACATAGTAGGCTTTGGTATTCTGATGAAGTGCCATGTATATGAAGAGTTTGTAAAGGGTGCAAAGGATGGACTGAAAACTGTGGTGGGAATTCTGCCCACACTTATTGGCCTCATGGTAGCTGTAGGGGTTCTGCGGGCTTCGGGATTTCTGGATATGCTGGGAGAACTGCTGGGAAAGTTTACTGCACATGTGGGTTTTCCCGCGGAGCTGGTTCCCTTAACGATTGTACGGATGTTTTCTTCCAGCGCCGCTACAGGCCTGGTACTGGATATTTTCCGGGAATTCGGCACAGATTCCCGTGTAGGACTTATTGCGTCTATTATGATGTCCTGCACAGAAACGATTTTTTACACGATTTCTGTATATTTTATTGCTGCAAAAGTGAACAAAACCAGGTATACGGTGTGGGGGGCGCTGCTGGCTTCTTTTGCGGGAATTGCAGCCAGTGTGGTATTGGCGGGAATGATGTAATAGAAAAGTTGTTGACAAAAATACATCATAATGCTAATATGGTAACACGCTAAAGCAAAGGGGGATAAAGATGAGATACTACGATAAAATAACACCGGACGGAACCAGGGATTTGCTCTTTGCCGAGTGCGACCAGCGTTCTCAGGTGACGAAGACTTTAAAGGATTTATTTGTCTCCCAGGGATACCGCAGGGTGATGACACCGGCACTGGAGTTTTACGATGTTTTCGGAGAAGCAGCGAAATATCTGCCAAAGGAAACCATGTATAAGCTGACAGATTCCAAAGGAAGACTCATGGTGCTGCGTCCGGATTGTACAGTTCCTGTGGCAAGGCTGACGGCAACCAGACTGAAAGGAATGCCGCTGCCTCTCAGACTGTATTATAACCATAATATTTACCGGGGTTTTCCTGAGAGAAAGAGTAAAAGTGTGGAAATCAACCAGGTAGGAATCGAATTAATAGGCGGCTCCTCTCTGCGCAGTGACTTGGAAGTTGTGGAACTGGCCGCAAGAAGTCTGGACAAAATCGGCAGTGGAAAGTACCGGCTGGAACTTTGCCACATCGGATATTTCAAGGCAATTATGGGAAGTCTGGATGCAGATGAGGATACGAAAGAAGAGATTCGTCTTTTGATTGAACAGAAAAATTATGCCAGCCTGACAGATATTTTAGGCAAGGCCAAGGAGAATAAAGCGGCCAGAGCGCTGCGAAAACTGCCGAGACTGTTCGGTGGGGAAGAGGTCTTTGAAAAAGCCTATGACTTGTTTGATGAAAATGGGGCAAAGGAAAGCCTGGATTACCTGAAAGGCATTTATGAATACCTCTGCAGACTGGGCCTGGGAGATAAGGTTATTATTGATTTGGGACTTGTAAATCTGGCGGAATACTATACGGGAATTATCTTTCGCGGTTACTTTGACGGCGTGGGAGAGCAGGTACTCTCCGGGGGGCGGTACGATACGCTTCTGGGTCAGTTTGGAGAAAATCACGGTTCCATTGGCTTTGGAATCAATGTGGATTTGGCAAGTCAGATGGTTCATCCGGAGCCGGAAAAAATACCGGAAATTCTGATTTTTGCCAGGGATATCAGTGCAGTTCCGGATAGTGTGCGCTATAGAAAAACACTGGAAGAGCAGGGAAAAACAGCAGAAAACAGTGTCTTTGATACCTTAGAGGAAACTCTTGCATATGCCCGTAAGAAAGGGATTTTAACAGTCCATTTGGTTGGTGAAGAAATCACGGAATATCAGACAGGGAAAGGAAGGAAAGAGGATGAAACCAATTAGAATGGCACTGACCAAAGGGCGTCTGGAAGATAAAACCATAGAAATGCTGGAGCGGCTGGGATATGACTGTACCAGTGTGAGAGAAAAGGGAAGGAAGCTGATTATGCCCATAGGGGACGGCAGTATTGAGATTGTGTTGGCCAAGGCTGCGGACGTGGTTACTTATGTGGAAACCGGAGTCTGTGATATGGGTGTGGTAGGGAAAGACACCATTATGGAAAAAGGTGGAACTTTCTATGAAATTGCAGACCTGGGATTCGGAAAATGCCGATTTGCCCTGGCAGCTTTAAAGGGGGCAGATGTGTATCGCGGATATAAAACCAGAACGATTGCCAGCAAGTATATGAATGTAGCGAAAGCCTTTTTTGAAAGCAAAAATATGGACATTAATCTGGTGAAAATAGAAGGTTCTGTAGAACTTGCCCCGGTGCTTGGACTGGCGGATGCCATTGTGGATATTGTAGAAACAGGCACTACATTAAGGGAAAACGGACTGGAAGTCAAAGAGAACATCTGTGATATCAGCGCTCGTCTGATTGTCAATATCGCCAGCATGAAGCTGCGAAAAAATGAGATAGAAAAACTCATTGAGAAGATAGAGCAAGATGTAAAAAGCAGAGAATAGGGAGGTGCACTTATGGCATATCAGATACCGGAAAAATTGAAAAAACTCCAGGCTTATGAGCCGGTTACAGAAGTTTACAAAGTGCGCCTGGATGCCAATGAAAGCTTTATAGACCTGCCGGATGAGATTAGAAAAGAGGTTCTGGAAGCTATCAGTCAGGTGGAATTTAACCGTTATCCGGACCCGGAAGCAAAGGAACTTTGTCAGTGTTTTGGTGAATTTTTTCAGGTGGATTCCAGGCTTCTTACTGCAGGAAATGGTTCGGATGAATTGATTTCCCTGATTGTGCAGAACTTTCTGGAACCTGGACAGACTATGCTTACCGTAAGTCCGGATTTTTCCATGTATGGATTTTATGCGCAGGCTGCAGGAGCCAAAGTTGAAATTCTGGATAAGCAGGATATGGTGCTTTGTGCAGAGGATATGATTCAAAAAGCAAGAGAAACCGGAGCAGAATTGATTATCTTTTCCAACCCCTGCAATCCCACGGCTCTGAAGCTGGAGCGGCAGGATATTCTTCAGATTGTGGCACAGACAGATGCACTGGTGGTTGTAGATGAGGCTTATATGGATTTTTCAGAAGGTTCTGTATTGGACGAAATCGAGAATTACGGAAATTTAATTGTATTGAAAACCTGTTCCAAGGCCTTTGGAATGGCGGCTATCCGCTTGGGATTTGCAGCAGCCAATGAAGAAATTACCCGGATTTTAAAGGCGGCAAAATCTCCGTATAATGTGAATTCCCTCACTCAGGCGGCGGGCTGTGCTGTCTTAAAACACAGGGAATATCTGCAGGAATGTACGGAGAAAATTAAAGAATCTGTGGGAGAATTATATGCTGGGTTAAAGGCGCTAAAGGAAAAAAAGCAGCAAATCCGTAAACTGTATCCTACCAGTACAAACTTTGTTTACGTCGATATAAAAGCTGGGGAAACTGTATTTGAAGGGCTGAAAAAGGCGGGGATTTCCGTGCGTTTTATGAAAGGATATCTGCGTATCTGCGCCGGTTCTCAAAGAGAAAACCAGGAAATTTTACAGAGCCTTGAGAACTTGCTGCAATAGGAAAACCGCTGCAAAAAGAAAGGGGAGAGACCAGTGAGAACAGCAAAAATAGAGAGAAATACAAAGGAAACGCAGATTGCGCTGATTTGGAACACAGACGGGCAGGGAATTTATGAAGGCACTTGCGGTATCGGCTTTCTGGACCATATGCTGCAGGCTCTGTGCGTGCATGGAAAGTTTGATATTCAACTGTCCATGAAGGGAGATTTGGAAGTGGACTGTCACCACAGCACGGAAGATTTGGGCATTGTTCTGGGGATGGCTCTTGCAAAAGCATTAGAAGAAAAAGGCGGCATTCGTCGTTATGGTACGGCATATATTCCCATGGATGAGACATTAGGATTCTGTTCTTTGGACATCAGCGGCAGGGCTTTTCTGGTGTATGAAGCAGAATATGAAAACCAAAGTATTGGCGCCCTGGACTGCTGTATGATAAAAGAATTCTTTCGTGCGCTGGCCTTTCAGGCAGGGATTACGCTGCACATGAAAATCCTCTATGGTGAGAATGACCACCATAAGGCAGAAGCCCTTTTCAAAGCATTTGCTCATGCATTGAAAGACGCTGTAACAGAAACCGGAGGCGGTGTTCTTTCTTCAAAAGGAGTGTTGTGATGATAGCAATTATTGATTACGGTGCGGGGAATCTTTTCAGTGTGAAAAATGCCCTGGATTACCTGCAGATAGAGAATTGTGTGACAGAAAAAGCAGAGATAATACGCCGGGCGGACGGGCTGATTCTTCCCGGGGTGGGAGCTTTTCCGGATGCCATGGAAAGGCTGGAAAGGAAGCAGCTGGTGTCCGTAATTCAGGAAGAGGCGGCAAGGAAACCCCTTCTGGGAATCTGTCTGGGAATGCAGCTTTTGTTTGAAGAAAGCTGGGAATTTAAGAAGACAAAAGGATTGGGCCTGATACCGGGCAAAGTCATCAAAATAGATGGAAAAGGGGAAAAAATTCCCCATATGGGTTGGAATCATCTGGAGGTATTAAAACCCTGCAGTATGACGGAAGGAATGGAGGAAAACAGCTATGTGTATTTTGTTCATTCCTACAGAGCGGATACAGAGCCTGAATACCTTTCCTGTACCACTTTTTATGGGGAAGAGATTCCCGCACTGGTGCAGAAAGATATGGTTTACGGTGCACAGTTTCATCCGGAAAAAAGCGGAAGTGTGGGATTGAATATGTTAAAAAATTTTGCGAGGCTGGTGGAAAAATGATTATATTACCTGCAATAGATGTAAAAGATAAAACCTGTGTACGCCTGGTACAGGGGGATTACAGCACCGCGCATAAGGTAGCGGAAGACCCCTTAAAAACAGCAGAAAACTTTGCGCTGCAAGGGGCAAAATGGATACATATGGTAGATCTGGACGGTGCAAAAGCAGCCTGCCCGGTCAATGAGGAAATCTTTCTGAAGGTGGCAAAAGAATCCGGACTGCACACAGAAGTAGGAGGCGGAATCCGCAGTATGGAAACCATAGAGTGGTATTTGACCAGGGGAATTTCCAGGGTGATTCTGGGGTCTGCAGCAATCAAAAATCCTGTGCTTGTAGAGGAAGCAGTCCGGATTTTCGGCAGTCAGATTGCAGTGGGAATTGACGCCAGGGACGGTGCACCCGCAGCAGAAGGCTGGTTGGAAAGGAGCAGTCTTTCCTATCTGGAACTGGCAAAAAAGATGGAACAGGCAGGTGTAAAAACCATTATTTATACAGACATATCCAAAGACGGAACCTTGCAGGGCGTGAATCTGGAGCAGCTTGCAAAATTAAACGAAACGGTGTCCTGTAATATTATTGCCAGCGGAGGTGTCCGCTCCATAGAAGATATTGAAGCGTGCAAAAAGCTGGGGCTTTATGGCTGTATCTGTGGAAAAGCCGTATATACAGGCAGCCTGGATTTGCGGGAAGCGATAGAAAAGGCAGGTGAGCAGTAATGCTGGCAAAAAGAATTATTCCCTGTCTGGATGTCAGGGATGGCAAGGTAGTCAAGGGGATTCATTTTGTAGGTATCCGGGAGGTTGGCGACCCGGTAGAATGTGCTGTTGCATATGACAGACAAGGGGCGGATGAACTCTGTTTTCTGGACATTACAGCCACCCATGAGGGAAGGAAAACCATGGTTGATGTGGTAAGAAAAACGGCGGAAAATGTCTTTGTTCCTTTGACTGTGGGAGGAGGAATCCGCAGTGTGGAGGATTTCCGGGAAATCCTCCGGGCAGGTGCAGATAAGGTAGCGGTAAATTCAGCTGCGGTGGATCATCCTCACCTTATCCGCCAGGCGGCAGAGGTATTCGGAAGTCAGTGTGTGGTTGCGGCTATTGATGCAAAAAGAGATGAAACAGGCGCATTTCATGTGGTGGTTCACGGCGGAAGAAAGGATACAGGACTGGACGCTGTCTGGTGGGCAAAAGAGTGTGAAAGGCTGGGAGCCGGAGAAATTTTACTGACTTCTATGGATGCGGACGGCGCAAAAGAGGGGTTTGATTTGGAACTTTTAAGGGCTGTTTGTGGGGCAGTTTCCATTCCTGTCATTGCCAGCGGAGGCTGCGGAAAGATAGAGCATTTCTCTCAGGTATTTGAAGAGACAGGGGCGGATGCAGCGTTGGCAGCTTCTTTGTTTCATTATAAAGAATTGACGGTAGATGAGGTGAAAGCTCATTTGGAGGAACATAAAATACCGGTAAGGAGACAGAATAAAGGATGAAAGAGATAGAGGAATATTTTACAAAAGCAGACCTGCTTCCTGCTATTGTACAGGAGGCGGAAACAGGAGAAGTGCTGATGCTGGCTTACATGAACCGGGAAAGCTTTCAGAAAACCCTTGAGACGGGATACACCTGGTTTTACAGCCGTTCCCGGCAGGAATTGTGGAACAAGGGAGCGACCTCCGGCCATGTACAGAAGGTAGTGGATATTAAGGGAGACTGCGATAAGGATACGGTTTTAATCACCGTGGTTCAGACGGGAGGGGCCTGCCATACAGGTGCCCACAGTTGTTTTTTCAGAGAAATCGGAAAGGAAGAAATGCTATGATGGATGTCGTGAAAGGTTTATATGAAGTTGCAAAGCAGAGAAAAGAGACAAAGCAGGAAGGCTCCTATACCTGTTATCTTTTTGAGCAGGGGCTGGATAAAATCCTGAAAAAATGCGGAGAGGAATGCAGTGAAGTGATTATTGCAGCCAAGAACGGAAACAATGAGGATACGGCCAATGAAATCTGTGATTTGCTGTATCATCTTATTGTCATGATGGTACAAGCCGGGATTTCTGTAGAGGAAGTAGAAGGGATTCTGGAGGAGAGACGGCAAAAAATAGGAAATTTGAAAACGTTTCATGTCAGTGACCACAATACCTGAAACAGAGGATAAAATTTCTGCCGATTTGTTCATAATTTATTCTGTGAAAATCCTGCCGGATATGATAAACTGTGGGTAAGAAAAAAGACAGTTTATGGAAATGCGGGTAAAACTATGAAGGAAGAAAAGAAGAGGATTGCGTTCAAGATATTGCTGAAAATCCTGTTGGCAGTACCGCTGACAGTTATATTTATTCTGATACGGTGCGTACAGTTTTTCTTAAAGCTGTGCGGACCGGTTGTTTCGTTTGTCTGCATTTTGTCATCCGTGGTGGTTTCCCTTGGAGTGCTGATAGAAATTATTCTGCAGATACAGGGAAAAGGGCCGGGAATCGCACCTGTTTTTCTGACAATGGCCCTTGCCGGAGGTCTGGCTTATGTACCGGTGGCAGGCGTAGGCATGGTTATGGTGGTTTTGGAGGCGGTGTGCAGCTGGATATGGAAGTTTTACATGGGAAATTCGGACAGCCTGAAGGCTTTTTACAAGCGTCCTGATTACAAATGGTCCGCTTTTGATGAGAGCTATAGGGGCGGAGAAAGCAATGATTCGGAAGTGCACATACACTATTTTAAGGGAATTAAGAATGTGGAAGAATTGAAAAGAAGATATGGGGCGCTGCTTCGGATTTACCATCCGGTGAATGATTTTGGTGAGGATGAGATTACCAGAAGTATTGTAAAGGAATATCATTATCTGAAAGACAGGTTTCTGGAAGAAAACAAGAATAGAAGTTGACAAGCCCCACGAAAAAGCTATAATAAAAGATAGTGAATATTTCAAAAATTGGAGGATTTAAACATGAAAGTATTAGTAGAAACATCTGCAAGACATGTGCATTTATCACAGGAACATCTGGAAGCTCTGTTCGGAAAAGGACATGAATTAACAGTGAAAAAAATGTTGAGCCAGCCGGGTCAGTTTGCTTGTGAAGAAAAAGTTGAAGTAATCGGAACAAAAGGCAGCCTGAAAATGTCTGTTTTAGGACCGGTTAGAAAAGACACACAGGTAGAAGTTTCTTTAACAGACGCAAGAAGTCTTGGCGTAGTTGCTCCGATTCGTGAATCAGGTGACATCAAAGAATCCGGTGTCTGTAAGTTAGTAGGACCGGCAGGTGAAGTAGAACTGACAGAGGGCGTTATCGCTGCAAAACGTCATGTACACATGACACCGGAAGACGCTGAAAAAGCAGGCGTGGCTGACAAACAGATCGTAGAACTGGCTATCGAATCTCCAAATGGAAGAAGCCTGACTTTCGGTGATGTAGTGGTTCGTGTAAGCGCATCCTACGCAACAGCAGCGCACATTGATACAGATGAAGCAAATGCGTTAGCTCCTGGAAAAGAATGCTACGGAGAAATGATTGTAAAATAATCGGATTATAAAAATCTCATTGTGTTTGCTGCCTGAATCAGCTATAATGAAAGCAATAGGAACAAAAAATACAGTAAAAGCAGAAAAGGCAGTGATAAAGTGAAGCATTATGAGGTTTTTCATGATATTCTGGTGAATCTCTTTCAGGAAATCATGGATATTGAAGGGAAGGCACTGATTACTCCTGAATTTAAAGATATTTCTGTTAATGATATGCATATTATAGAAGCCATTGGAGAGGAAAGCCCCAGAAATATGTCTTCGGTTGCCAGAACCTTGTCTGTGACCGTGGGAACCCTGACCATTGCTGTGAACGGTTTGGTGAAAAAGGGTTATGCACACCGGGAAAGAAGCGAAGAAGACAGACGAGTGGTGCTGATTTCGCTTACGGATAAGGGACGCAAAGCCAATGCACATCATAAGAAATTTCATGAGGGAATGATACAGGCAGTACTGAAGGATTTGGATGAAAGCCAGCAGGAAGTTCTGGTGAAATCCCTGTTGAACCTGAGAGAATTCTTCAATTCTTATCAGAAAAAAGAACAATAAAAAGAGCCGATACACCTTTAAATAGCAGGGGGTGTCGGCTCTTTTTGCTTCAGTACCGCATAAGCAAATATTTTTTCACAATGGGGAAGGGCGCGGGCCCGATTTCCAAAAGGTTTTGATGAAAGAGTTTTAGGTTGAAATCCGTTCCCTGGATTTCCTGGACATTGCTTTTGAGCGCTGTAAAATTTAAAAATCCCAGATAATATTTCAGGTAGTTGGCAGGATTTTCTACGATGTATTGAAAGATTTCCCGGCAGGCATTTTCGTCTGTAATGCCGAAACTTTTCAAAAGTTCCTGAACGGTTTGCAGATTCCAGCCGGTATCGTGGATACCGATATCCAGAATGGAGTACAGGCAGAGGGTGACGGAGCGGTTCAGGCGGAGAAATTCCATAACCTCCGGGTCTGTCTGCAGGAAGCAGCAGCTGTATTCATAAGCCATATTTTCCACATAAGTGGCCCAACCTTCCACATAACCGCTGCAGCCGAGAAGATGCCGGATGGGGGGACAATCCTGCTTTCCGAAATAGACGGTCTGGTACAGATGGCCGGGAAAACCTTCGTGGGCCAGGGTGGTGAAACGCTGGACATCTGAGACGGTAGTGCTTTGGTTAATGTAAATGGTATTGGGTGTCAGAGTATCCACAGGCGGCGTGAGATAAAAGGCAGGACTGGAGAATTCTTCCATGGAATCCGGAACGTATTTTACTTCATAGTCTTTGACCGTCAGTTTGGGAAAATCGTCTGTCATAACCCGGCTTAAATAATCCAGCATTTGTTCCGGAGAGGAGGAAGCAGTCTGGGGAAGTTGTGCTGCTTTTGTAAAAATGTCAGGGTCTTTCTGCACCAGATTCTGAATTTCTTCAAAATCCAGGAAGAGCTGCTGATACAGATGTTTCTGAATTTCCCGGACAGAACGATAGTCTCCGGTACTGCTTTTTATCAGATAAGCATAGTATTTTTTGCCCTCTGGAAGGTGACAGAGTCCCCCTTGGTTTTTCCCGCTTCCCTTCAATTTTTCCAGACTTTGTGCAAGGGATTTATAGGCGGGAAAGACACAGTTTTTTAAGATTTTTTCGTGTGTTTTTATGTAAGAATCCCTCTGTTTTTTGCTTATGACCTTGAGTTCCGTCAGCTTCTGAACCCGGTCTTTAAAAGTCTCGGAGAGATAGTGGGAGTTTAGGTCTTCACAAAATTCTTTACACTGCTGTACGGTCCGTTCTGCGCTGTCGTCGCTCATGAAGAGTCCCTGGCGGGATTTTTCCTGCTCAAACTGCTGGATTTCCTTAAAATAATCCGGGAGAGAAGTGAGCAGGGAGAGATAGTCTTTGACATCTGCCGGGGTTCGGAAAGTATACTCTGCCAGAAGGGCAGGAAGCTGAGCCTGTATTCCAAGATTGGGACTAAGGGGTTCCTGAAGCAGATAGCAGTTTTCAGAGGAGAGTTCTGTGGCAAACTGCAGCCGCAGGATATCATAAACCATTTGATTTTCTGTGGAAAGTTTGGAGGCAGGAAAACGCTCAAGCTGCTTTTTCAAAGCCTTTATGGAGTCGAAATTTTCCTGCAGATTCTGGGGTTTCATACTGCCAAGGCTAATGCTGTAATTCTCTATATTGTATTTTTCAGGATAAGCCAGAGTATAATGGAGATTCAGCGTATTGGATGAAAGTTCCTGGCAAAAAAGCTGCCGGGTAAAGGCTTCAAAGCGTGTATCCCAGGAGGAAAAAGGACGGGTTTTCAGACAGAAAAGCGAAAAAATGCCAAGAAGCAGAAGAAAAACAGCAGCAGTGATTTTGCGGGAGAATCTGAAAGAAAACTTTTTCAAAGGAGGGCCTCTTTGCATAAAATACTCTTTACAGTGTATGAAAAAAACGGCAGGGTATGTGTATTTTTCATGGAAAAGGCCATACCTTTGTGTTAAGATTTCTTATATAGGGAAAACTTAGTGATAGCAGGAAATCCGTCATGGAAGGAGAGATTTTTTTGAAAAAGAAATGGATACTTCTGACAGCAGCTTTGCTGTTGGCGCTGGGAGGATGTCAGGGAAAGGATGAGACTGTGGTACAGAACGAGGAAGCATTTCGGGAATACGAAGTGAATTTGTCAGATAAACTTTCAGATTTTCAATTTGCCATGAACGAGGAAGTTTACACCCTTCCGGAAAGCATGGAAGTCTGGAAGGAGCGGGGATGGGAAATCCCCTCTGACAGGGGAGAAGAACATCTGGAAGCGGAATCTTTTATAGAAGGGGAAAGTCTGAAAAGAGGAGAAGACACTCTGACAGCAGCATTTGTCAATCAAGAGGGGGAAAGTCGGACTCTGGAAGACAGTATGATAGGCGGTGTGACTTTGGAATACCGGGAAGGGGGCACCGTGTACCAGCTTCCGGGGAAACTCTGTCTGGGAAGGGCAACTTTGAACCAGGTGACAGAGCAGTACGGTCCACCTACGGACGAGTATGAAGAAAAAGAGGATGTCTATGTTACCTATGAATTTGGTCTTTACAAGAAGGCAGAGTTTGTATTTCATATAGAGGATGAAACCCTTTATCGGGTTTCTCTGCAGAACTACCGCGCATCCCAGGGGGCAGATGAAGAGGTGAGTAAAGAGGAGCCTCAGGCCGTAAAGGAATATGAGAGACCGGAGCAATTTTCGGAAAATCCCAGAGATTATGTGGTTTCTTATGATAATCAACTGTACCGTATTCCCGCACCGGTGTCTGAGTTTGTAAAACATGGATGGAAAATACAGGAAGAGGGTTCGGATACCTATGTAAAACCCGGACGCCACGGATATGTAACGCTGGAAAAAGATGGCCATACGCTGTATGCAGTGGTGAGAAATTACGGAGAGCAGACCATTGCTGTGAAGTATGCATTCCTCACCAGTCTGTCGGGAGATTTTGATGTGACAAAAGTGCCGGTTGCTGTGGGGAACAACATTACACTGGGGATGTCAGAGGAAAATATGAAAATTCTTTTGGGAGGAAATGCCTTTGAAAGCCAAGAGGAGGAAAAGGGAACTTCTTATTATTTGTATTCAGATGAGACGAAGAAAAATTTTGTCCGGATTTTCATAGACAAAGACCTGGGTCTTGTACGGGAAATTCAGGTATCCAACAGCCCGGAAAGTCTTTCGGACGGGAAGGAAGAGGAAGTTTCCGGGGAAGAACCGAATTCGACAGTCCTTCCCGACGAAAATAAAGTGCCCGCAGAGGAATAAATCCAGTGGCGAAAAGCTGCCGGGTATGATATGCTCTTTATAGACAAAAAATTCTAAAAACTTACAGGAACAAGGAGGAGGAATTGACATGAAAAATTCCGCAGTTTTAAAGGAAGAATTACGTCAGGGGAAACACAGTGCATTATTTCAGGATATTTACCTGGATGAAAGTCTTCTGGAATATCAGAACAGAAGGTATGCAGAGGCAGTAGCAAAATTTGAAGAATTATTTGGGGAAAAGGAAGTGGAAATCTACAGCGCTCCGGGAAGAAGCGAGGTAGGCGGAAACCATACAGACCATCAGCTGGGCATGGTGCTTGCTACTTCTATTAACCTGGACGCTATCGCAGTTGTCAGCAGAACAGAAGGAAATCTTATTCGTGTGGTATCAGAAGGATACGACATGGTGGAAGTGGATATTGAAGATTTAGAAGAAAAGGCTTATGAAGAAGGAACCACGATTGCCTTAATCAGAGGTGTGGCGGCAAATCTGAAAGAAAGAGGATATAAGCTGGGTGGATTTGAAGCCTATATTACCAGTGATGTGCTTATTGGCGCAGGTCTGTCTTCCTCTGCAGCTTTTGAAGTCATTATCGGAACCATACTTTCCGGTCTGTTTAATGATATGAGTATCAGCCCGGTTTTGATTGCCCAGGCAGGACAGTTTGCAGAAAATGTTTATTTTGGAAAGCCAAGCGGTCTGATGGATCAGATGGCTTGTTCTGTAGGCGGCCTGATTCACATTGATTTCAAGAATCCGGAAGAACCGGTGGTAGAAAAAGTACCGTCTGATTTTGAGGCATATAAATACAGCCTGTGCATTGTAGATACAAAAGAATTCCATGATGATTTAACCGAAGATTATGCAGAAATTCCTGCAGAAATGAAAAAAGTGGCTGCATTCTTCAAGAAAAAAGTGCTTCGTGAAGTGGACGAGAAGGAATTTTTCCAGCAGATATCAGGACTGAGAAGTGTTCTGGGTGACCGTCCGGTACTGCGTGCGCTGCATTTCTTTGAAGAAGAGAAGCGTGTGGAAGCACAGGTACATGCTCTTAGAAACGGAGAATTTGAGGAATTCTTAAAATTGGTGAAAACATCCGGAGATTCCTCTTTTAAATATCTGCAGAATATTTATACCAACAGAAACGTACAGAAACAGGCCATGTCCATTGCTTTGGGCGTCAGCGAAAGCGTCCTTGGCAGCCACGGTGTCAGCCGTGTTCATGGAGGCGGCTTCGCAGGAACCATTCAGGTCTTTGTAGAGAACAGCTTTGTAGAAGAATACAGAAAAGCTATGGATAAGGTGTTTGGAAAAGGAGCCTGCCATGTGCTGAAGGTACGTCAGCATGGCGGAATCCATGTGCTGTAAAGAATGGCCATAGAGCAGAAAAAAATACAGGATTTTTTAGGAGACTGCCGTTTTCAGCAGTCTCCTTTTTACTTAAATCACATGGGTGCTTTCCAGTTTTTCCATGAAAGCATTGTTCAGTCGAATGACTGGTTTTCTCAGAAGCAGTCCCAGCAGCAGGGAGGGAATCAGGAAGAGAGCCAGCATACCCATTTCCTGCCAGTAGTTATTTCCATAAAATCCTGCTATACATTCCCGCATGGCGTTCATGCTGTGCGTAAACGGAAGCAGAGGATAAACCTTCTGGAAAAATTCCGGCGCCACCTGAATGGGGAAAGTACCGCCGCTTCCAGCCACCTGCATAACCATCAGAACCACGCAGATGGCTTTTCCGATATCCCCGAAGGAAACGGACAGGGCGTAGATGATGTTTACATATACCATGCTGGTAAACCAGCCTGCCAGCAGAAACAGGAGGGGGTGCTTGCACTGGATGCCCAGAAAGTACAAATCGCCCAGGCAGATAAGCCCGCTCTGAAAGAGCCCAAGCAAAAGAAACAGTACCATGCGTCCCAGATAAAGATGCCGTTGTTTTGGGTTTTTCAGCTTATCCATAGTGGTTTGGGAAACGGCTGTCTTCAGCATGGCTGCCATAATGACGCCGCCTACCCAGATGGCCAGTGTGGAGTAAAAGGGAGCCACTGCAGAGCCGTAGTTTTCGATTCCGTAAAGCTTGATTTCCTTCAGCTTTACAGGAGAAGCCAGAAAGGAACTGATGGTTTCCGGGCTTTCGGACAAAATGGTTTTTAAGGTCTGCTGTCCTTCGCTGTCCGGGGAAGCCAGGGCCGAAATCGCAGTATTTAGCTTATCTGAGGCTTCTTTTAAGAGCGCTGCGGAATTGTTCAGCGTCTCTTCTGCCTGGGTCAGGTCGGAAGAAGCCGTGTCTGTAATATCGGAAATATTTTTTACACTGTTGTCCAGCTCGCTCATAAGACCGGCCACAGAGTCATCTGCACGATTCAGGTTTTCTGTAAGGCTGTTCAGCTTGTCTTTTACGGAAATTTCATATTCTTCTTTCACTGCAGTTACAGAATCTTTACTCTGGGAAATCAGGGTATCCATATCGCTTTTTAATGCGGCAGCATCCGATACCGCTCCTGTGACATCAGAGGCTGCGTTATCCAGTTTGTCTTTTACAGCAGTCTGTCGGTCAATCGCTTCCTGTATTAAGTTTACAGCCGGGCGAATAACAGGTTCCACCACAGGGTAAGCGTCTGAAACACTTGTCAGAGAGTCTCGCACGGTCGTGTATCCGTCAATGATTTTCTGTACCCGTTTACTGATTTCAGACAGGGAATCGGCAGCCGCAGCCGCATCATTGGAATAGGAGTTCAAAGCGTTGTCGATTTCATTCGATACAGCCTGATAGAAGGCTTCGTTTTGTGCCATGGCATCGCTGATGGTTTGTGTTGTGCCGGAAACGGCAGTATTCAGAGAATCTGCGCCGTCGGTGGATTCTTTCAGCCGGGAAAGGGTATCTTTGGCTCCGGTCCGGGAGTCTTCCAAAAGGGCAGATGTGGTTTTCAGCATTTCCGTTCCTGCACCGGCCATGTGAGAGAAAGCCTGCACTGTATCAGAGGCGGCAGACAAATCAGAAGAAATTTTCGTCAGGTTTGCCTGGAGATTGGAGGCAATGGAATCGTCGCCTGCCTCGGCCTTAGAGGTATTTACATAGTCCAGAGCCTCCAAAGCCACTTCGGATACAGTTTCTGTAAAGGTGCTGTTTATTTGCTGCTGAACCGTTGTGGCGCCTTTGGAGGTTACCTTGGGGGCAATGGCATTTTCTTTTTCATTGGTGTAGTAAATGATTTTCGGGTGCTTTACGTCAGAGGAAAAAATACTCATCATATCCTGGGTGAAATCCTCCGGCAGCACAATGGCGGCATAATATTTTCCGGATTTTACACCGTCAGCCGCTTTTTTGGCAGAGGTAAAAACCCAGTCCATCTGTTCGTTTTCATGGAGTGTGGAAAGTACCTCATCTCCCATGTTCAGATGGATGGAAAGCAGTTTTCCGGTGTATCCCTTATCCGAACTTGCTACGGCAATTTTAATGCCCTGCGTGTTGGAATAAGGGTCCCAGCTCGCCGCAATGTTAAACCATGCATACAGAGTGGGCATTACGAGAATTCCCATAATGACTACCATGGCAATGACATTGTTGTGTATTTTCTTTATGTCATTACGGAAAATAGAAAAAATATTTCTCATCAGTCGTTCTCCTTTCTGCGGAAGGTTTCCAGCATCTGTTCAAAGGACATGCCTGCCAACTGCTGCTGTTCGGCCAGTTTTGTGTGAATGTATTCTATAATAATCAGCCACAGGCAGATGGCGATAATGGAGACAATCCAGAGCACCAGGAAGACCAGCTTGGATTCCAGACTGAACATGAGTATCAGGAATATCAGCGGGATTATGAGAATCGCCAGAAAACCAAGGCGAACCATTTTCCTGTAGTTTTTCTCAAAAGCCTGTGCTTTTTGGGTGGTCTGCAGCTGCAGCTCCTCCTGTGACAGGGAAGCCTTTAAAAGGAGAGAAAGCTGTGCGCTTCGACCCGGCTCCCTGCCCGGTGTATCGGAAATCATAAACTCCGTTTCAGACAGCTTCAGGTCAAATAAGTGATTAAGCCCTGCCAGCATAGGGCGCAGCCCAAGTCCTATAAGAAGGAAAACCGGTATATAGCAGAGCAGAAGCAGCATATCTTTTGCGTAGACGTTTCCATACATGCCGGCAATACATTCCCGCATGGCGCCTACCCCGTAGGTAAAGGGCAGAAGCGGGTGCAGCTTCTGGAAAAAAGCAGGGGTCATTTCCACCGGGAACGTACCGGAGGAGCCCGGAATCTGCAGGATAACCAGAATGACGGCCAGAGCCTTTCCGATATGCTTAAAGGTCAGGGAAAGGACATAAATAATCGTTACATACACAAAAGAACAAAGCATGCCCGCAGCCAGCATGGCAGCAGGATGTTTGCACTGGATTTTCAGCAGCCAGATATCTCCGGCACATACAATCAACCCCTGGAATACGCCTATGAAGACAAAAAGCAGCCATCTGCCGAAAAATCCGGAGACAGGACGAAAAGAAGGAATCTTTTTGTCCCGGTCTACTTCCAGCTTCAAAATGGCAATGAGGACAATGCCGCCCACCCAGATAGCCAGGTTGGTGTAAAAAGGAGCCATGCCGGAGCCGTAGTTCTTCATAGAATAGAAGGTTTTCGTCTCAATTTCAGCCGGAGAGGCCATAAAAGAGGAAACGGTTTCTGCGTCAATGCCTTCCAGTGAAAGGAACTTCTGGAAAGAATCAGAGCTTACAATGGCATTTACATCGGTGCGTACAGTGTTCAAATCTTCCTGAATCTTAGCCAGGGCAGTCTGTGTGCTGTCCAGGGCAGTCCGGGCATCTTCCAGTCCGGTTCCAAGCTGGGTCAGTGCTCCTTTTATCTGGTCAGCGGAGGCAGGAACATTGTTTAAAATCCCGGAAAGCTCCCCGGAAAGCGCAGAAAAGGTATCCAGAGACTGACTGAGTGCAGGCAGGACGCTTTCGTTTAAAGAAGAACGCAGTGTGTGAAGCTGGTTCAGGTTCTCTTCAGTAAGGGAGGTCAGTTCTTCTCTGGTAGAGCCGGTGACGGAAATAGCATTTTTGATTCCGTCATTGCTGGCTGTAAGGCTGTCCACCAGTTCTTTATTGCTTTGGTTGTGTTCCTGCAGTTTCTCAATGGCTGTTCCGATTTCATCCGGTACAATAGGGAGGTACTGGGAAATAACATCATTAATTTCCTGCATTTTATTCAGAATCTGACCGTTTAAGTCTACTACGCTATTTACGTTATCCAGAGCATTTCCCACATGCCCGTTGATTTTATCTGCCTTGGATTCCAAATCCGTCAGCCCTGCAGAGGCGGAGCTGTTTGCCTGATTCAGAAGCAGTTCCCCATCAGAAAGGGACTTGGAGAGAACAGAAGAAAAGGAGCCTGCCGCTGTTCTGGTATCTTTAAGCAAAGAATCTGCGTCCTTTAAGGCAGAAGCAGAGGATTGGGCAGCTGTCTTCAGATTATCAGAAGTTCCCTGTGTGTCCGAAATCAGAGATTTACTGCTGTCTGCATGGGTACGGAAGGTATCCAGAAGAGTTTCATATTCAGCGATATTCTGCTGGGTTTTGTCCAGCATATCTGTAATCTCAGAATTTACGGAGGTTACAGTTCCGGAAATATCACGCACAGCAGTTTTCAATATTTTGGAAACCGATTCAGAGGCTACAGAAGAAAAGGTGCTGTTAATCTGTGTCTGAATGGTCGTAGCCCCGGCGTCTGTAATTTTAGGCGCTACGGCGTTGGGTTTTTCATTTATGTAGTATTTTAATTCCGGAATTTCGATTTTGCCGGATAAAACGCTGACAAGAGAACTACTGAAATCATCAGGAATGACAATGGCAGCATAGTATTTGCCGGATTTCACGCCCTTTATGGCCTTTTCTTCGGAAACAAATTCCCAGCCCAACTGGTCGTTTTTCTTCAAATTATCTATAATTTCCTTGCCGGCGTTGATGGAGAGGTCTTTTTTCACCGCTTCTTTGTCATTGTTTGCAACAGCGACCTTTACGCCGGAAGTATTTCCATAGGGGTCCATATTGGCGGCGATATTCACCCATGCGTATAAAGAGGGGAGAATCGTAATGCCGATAAGAACAATCAGAGCCACGGGATTCCCCGCCAGCCGCCGCAGGTCGCGGAAAAAAATCTGAAACGATTTTTTCAAAACATACACTTCCTTTCTATAATTATAACGGAAATATTATCGTACAAAAAAAGGAAAAATGCAACGGTAATATTTAAAAGAAGTTTTAACCGAAAATGGTTGGATTTTGGGTTACATAAGAATACCGAAATAACAGTCTTCCCGTCGAATGTAGAAAAGAGCGGAAACACTTCTGTTTTTATCAATTATTGTCAGAATATTCACGTTTGTAAAAAATATACAAAGAATGTCGAACTGTGGAAAGTTTCCCACATCTTATCCTCAAAGTTATACACATTAAAAATTTCTCAAGACAGGGGAAAAGTCCAGTTATACACCAAGTTATCCACATTGTCCACAAAAATGTGTGTGGATGAATGTGATTTACATAAAGAAATAAAGAACAAAGGTTTTGTGTACTTGTTATAAAAAGGGTTTTTTTGTGGAAAAAAGGAGAAAAAGAGTTGATTTTTCTATAGTCAAATTTTTAACAGGAAGAAATACAATTTGGTGAAATAACGAAAAAATTAAAATAATTGTCTGATAATATCAGTTTACCATAATTTATAAAAGGGTAGAAGATATTTAGGTGAGGAACGTTTGTGTATCTACTATATATTGTAAAAACAGGTGAAATGTAAAATGGGGGTCTGCTTTTGTAAAATTTGGATTTTACAAATATTTAACCTTTTTACGATTGGTGATTTTACAAAACTTTTTTATAGTTGATGTTGTCAACAGGAAAGCAAAACAAATTTAAAGGATAAATAAAAAACGAAATTTACAGTGAAAAGGAGATTCTGGTAATGAAGAAGAAAGTATTAACAGCAGTACTCACAGGTGTTATGGTATTTGGTATGGCAGCATGCGGAAGCAATGGAGAAAGCACTTCTGATGCGGGCAGCGACTCCGGTTCTGATAAGGAAGCAAGCGCAGAGGCGCCTACAGGAGAAATTTCGGTAATTTCCAGAGAAGATGGTTCCGGCACAAGAGGTGCATTTATTGAACTTTTCGGTATTGAAGAAAAAGATGATTCAGGAGAAAAAATTGACAATACAACGGAAGACGCGCAGGTTACCAACAATACTTCTGTTATGATGACCAGCGTGGCAGGAGACCCGCAGGCTATCGGCTATATCTCTTTAGGTTCCCTGGATAAGTCTGTAAAGGCATTGAAAGTAGATGGCGCAGAAGCAACAGCAGAGAATGTAAAGAACGATACTTATAAAATTTCCCGTCCTTTCAACATTGCTACTACAGATAAAGTAAGTGAAGCGGCACAGGATTTCATTGATTACATTTTAAGTGCAGAAGGACAGAAAATTGTAGAAGACAACGGTTACATTGCAGCAGCTGCAGACGCAGCCGCTTATGCGGGAAGCAAACCCTCCGGAAAAATTGTAGTGGCAGGTTCTTCTTCTGTAACGCCTGTTATGGAAAAATTAAAAGAGGGATATGAAGCTGTAAATCCGGATGCAGAAATCGAAATTCAGCAGAGCGATTCCACAACAGGTATGGAATCTGCTATCAGCGGTGTATGTGATATCGGAATGGCTTCCAGAGAGTTAAAAGATTCTGAAACAGAAGCTGGTTTGAAGGGACAGGAAATTGCCCTTGACGGTATTGCGGTGATTGTCAATAACGAAAACGCTATGACAGATATTACATCTGACCAGGTAAAAGAAATCTATACAGGTGAAGTAACCGACTGGGAAGATTTACAGTAATCACAGAGGAATAGGAGCAAAGTGCGATGAAAGACATCAAAGAAACAGTTATGAAATATGTGTTTCTCCTGTGTGCATGCGCTTCCATTCTGGCAGTTGTTTTGATTTGTCTGTTCCTGTTTGCCAATGGTGTTCCAGCCATTGGCAAAATAGGAATTTTTGACTTTCTGCTGGGAGAAAAATGGAAGCCGGGCAACGATATTTACGGGATTCTTCCGTTTATTCTGGGAAGTATTTATGTAACCGCTGGAGCCATTGTGATTGGTGTGCCGGTGGGAATCCTGACCGCTATCTTTATGGCAAGATTTTGTCCGCCAAAGCTGTATCGGTTTATGAAGCCAGCCGTAGACCTTTTGGCAGGAATTCCTTCTGTTGTATACGGCTTCTTTGGTTTGGTGGTTCTGGTTCCTTTTGTCCGTGATTTTTTCGGAAGGACACTGGGATTTGGCGGAAGCGGCGCCAGCATGTTTACGGCATCGGTCATGCTGGGGATTATGATTCTGCCGACCATTATCAGCGTAGGGGAGTCTTCCATCCGTGCTGTGCCCAACAGCTACTATGAAGGCGCTCTGGCTCTGGGCGCTACCCATGAAAGAAGTGTGTTCTTTACGGTAGTCCCGGCAGCCAAATCCGGTATTATGGCAGGCATTATCCTGGGCGTGGGAAGGGCCATTGGAGAAACCATGGCGGTGATTATGATTGCGGGAAATCAGCCCCGTATGCCAAAGGGACTCTTTAAAGGAGTCCGTACTCTGACTTCTAATATTGTTATTGAAATGGGATATGCGACAGACCTGCACAGAGATGCACTAATCGCAACAGCCGTAGTTCTGTTCGTGTTTATTCTGCTGATTAATCTGTTATTTTCATTGGTAAAGAGGAGAGGAACAAATGGATGAGGCAATTCAGCCAATTAATGTACAAAGCGCAAAACAGAAAATAAAATCATATTCCCACAATCCAGGTTCTCTGATTCTGGCAGGACTTGTGGGACTTGCCGCACTGCTTACTGTGCTTACTTTAGTGTTTATTGTGGGATATATTCTCATTAAGGGAATTCCCAATCTGACTCCGGAATTATTTCAGTTGGAATACAATTCTGAAAATGTTTCCATGTTTCCGGCCATTATCAATACCATTTGTATGACTGTGCTGTCTCTGCTGATTGCAGGGCCGTTGGGAATCCTGGCGGCTGTTTATCTGGTAGAGTACGCCAAAAAAGGCAATAAACTGGTTTCTCTGGTTCGTGTGACTGCAGAAACCCTGACCGGAATTCCTTCAATTGTATACGGACTTTTCGGTATGCTGTTTTTCGTAACGACCCTGCATTGGGGCTATTCTATGCTGGCAGGCGCTTTTACACTGGCTATTATGGTACTGCCGGTGATTATGAGAACCACGGAAGAAGCCCTTCTTTCCGTACCGGATACGTTTCGTGAGGCCAGCTTTGGTCTGGGAGCAGGACGCTTGAGAACCATTTTCGTTGTCATTCTTCCTTCTGCAGTTCCGGGTATCTTTTCCGGTGTGATTTTGTCTATCGGACGTATTGTGGGAGAGACGGCGGCTTTGATGTACACGGCGGGAACCGTGGCAGAACTTCCAAAGAGTGTGATGTCTTCTACAAGAACCCTGTCTGTGCATATGTATTCCCTGGCAAGTGAAGGTTTATATGTGGACCAGGCATACGCTACAGCCGTAGTGCTTCTGCTCATTGTATTGATTATTAACTGGATATCAGGAAGAATTGCGCGAAAGATTAAGAAAGGATAAACAGAAACTATGAGTAAGTTTTCGATTTCCAATTTGGATTTATATTATGATAACGGTGCGTTTCATGCGCTGAAAAACATTAATCTGGAACTGCAGGAGAAGGAAATTACCGCTTTTATCGGGCCTTCCGGTTGTGGAAAATCCACACTGCTGAAATCCTTAAACCGTATGAATGACCTGGTGGAGGGATGTAAAATTACAGGAAAAGTGCTGCTGGACGGGGAAGATATTTACGGAAACATGAATATCAATCTATTGAGAAAAAGAGTGGGTATGGTGTTTCAGAAACCAAATCCCTTTCCTATGAGCATTTACGATAACATTGCCTATGGTCCCAGAACTCACGGAATCCGTTCTAAGGTAAAGCTGGATGATATTGTAGAGCGTTCTCTTAGAAATGCGGCTATCTGGGATGAGGTCAAAGACCGTTTGAAATTAAGCGCCCTGGGAATGTCCGGCGGTCAGCAGCAGCGTCTCTGTATTGCCAGAGCTCTGGCTGTAGAACCGGAAGTGCTTCTCATGGACGAGCCAACTTCTGCCCTTGACCCTATTTCTACGTCTAAGATTGAAGAACTGGCTGTGGAATTGAAGAAAAATTATACCATTATTATGGTAACCCATAATATGCAGCAGGCAGCCCGTATTTCGGACAAGACGGCGTTTTTCCTTCTGGGTGAGGTTGTGGAATACGGAGAGACGGAGCAGATATTCTCCATGCCGAAGAATAAGAAAACGGAAGATTACATTACGGGGAGGTTTGGATAATGAGAAAGAGATTCGACCAGCAGCTTGAAGAATTGAATGTGGAATTGATTAAGATGGGGTCGCTGTGTGAAAGAGCCATCCGAAGAGCCGTAGAGCTGCTGCAAAATCCAGAGGACACCAGAGTCAGCGATGTAGACCGGATTGAAGAGGAAGTCAATCACAAGGAACGTGAGATAGAGACCCTTTGCATGAAGCTGCTTTTGCAGCAGCAGCCGGTGGCAAAGGATTTGCGTGAAATTTCTTCTGCGCTGAAAATGATTTCCGATATGGAAAGAATCGGAGACCAGGCGCAGGATATTGCGGATATGGCCAGATTTATGCAGGTAAAGGAAATTGCCCACAAAATCCATATCGGGGAAATGGCGGAAGCCACTATTAAAATGGTAACAGAAAGCATTAATTCCTTTGTAAAAAAGGATTTAAAAGCAGCCGCAGCTGTAGTAAAATATGATGATGTAGTAGATGATTTATTCTTAAAAATAAAAACAGAGCTGCCGGCCATGATGGAAAAGGATTCTAAAAATGCTGAGTATTATATTGACCTGATTATGATTGCCAAATATTTTGAGCGCATCGGAGACCATGCCGAGAATATTGCCCAGTGGGTGGAATATTCCATTACAGGCTCGCATCAAGAACTCAGACAGGAGTAGTGAGAATGGTTTATTTAGTTGAAGATGATGAAAGTATCCGGGAACTGGTAGTGTATACCCTGAACAGTCAGGGGATAGAAGCAGAAGGCTTTTCCATGCCTTCGGACTTCTGGGAAACCCTGGAGAAAAGGGTGCCGGATTTGATTCTTCTGGACATTATGCTGCCGGAAGAAGACGGACTGAGCATACTGCAAAAGCTGAGAAAGCGCAGCGATACAAAACAGGTTCCTATTGCCATGCTGACTGCAAAAGGCAGTGAATACGATACGGTCAAAGGACTGGACAGCGGCGCAGACGACTATATTCCAAAGCCTTTCCGCATGATGGAACTGGTATCCAGAGTGAAAGCCCTGCTTAGAAGGAGCGGAAAAAGTGAAGGTACGGATACGGAATACACCCTGGGAAATTTGTATGTTTCACAGAAAAAACATCAGGTGAAGGTAGATGGAGAGGAGATTACCCTGACGTTAAAGGAGTTTGAAATTCTTTTGCTTCTGCTCTCCAATCCGGGGATTGTATTTACCAGAGCACAGCTTCTGGATAAAATCTGGGGCTATCAGTTTGACGGTGAGAGCAGAACTGTGGACGTGCATATCCGGACGCTGCGTCAGAAACTGAAAGATGCCGGGCATTATATTGAGACTGTCCGTGGTATGGGATATAAAATAGGAGGGTCATCATGACAAAACGAATTTTTAAATCCATTTTTGCGGTTTCTCTCATTGTACTGGCAACATGTACGGGAGTGACGCTGGGGATTCTATACCATTATTTCGGGAATCAGCTGCAAAAGGAATTGAAAACAGAAGCAGCTTACCTTGCCATTGCTGTGGAGCGAGACGGGATTGATGCGTTGGAAGCCCTTCCGGCACAGGCGGAGCGTGTGACGTATATTGATGAAGACGGAACAGTGCTTTTTGACAATGTGGCAGACTCGGAATCCATGGAGAACCATGCCCAAAGAGAAGAAATCGAAGAAGCGCAGAAAACGGGCTCCGGCACGGCTGTGCGGAATTCGGATACACTTTCCAGGAAGACTCTGTACTATGCCATGAAACTAAAAGATGGAACCGTTCTCAGAGTTTCCAGTGTGCAGTACAATCTTCCGGCGCTTTTGCGGGGAATGATTCAGCCGCTGCTGATTATGCTGGTGGCTGTAACGGCTCTGGCTGCATGGATTGCTTCAAGGGTATCACGCCATATTGTGGATCCGGTGAACGCTCTGGATTTGGAACATCCGGAAGAAAATCAGATTTATGATGAGATTGCGCCGCTTCTGACAAAAATCAACCGTCAGCAGAAGTCCTTGAAGCATGAAATTGCAGAGGCCAAAAGGCAGCAGGAGGAATTTTCCATTATTACGGAAAATATGGAAGAAGGTTTTCTGGTCATCGATGCCCATACAGAGGTGCTTTCTTATAATTCCAGTGCTTTAAGACTGTTGGGCGCAGAAGCCCAGACCGGACGCAGAAGTGTGCTGACTCTGAATCGGAGCGAGGGCTTCCAGAATCTGATAGAGCGTGTGCTGGAAGGAAAACACATGGTTACGAATCTGGAATTTCAGGGAAGAAGCTGCCAGGTAGCAGCAAACCCGGTTTGGAAGGAAAAGAAAGTAACCGGTGCGGTGATTGTAATTCTGGACGTGACAGAGCGCATGAAGGGTGAACAAATGCGCCGGGAATTTACGGCAAATGTGTCTCATGAACTGAAAACACCCCTGACTTCCATTTCAGGATTTGCGGAAATCATCAATGACGGATTTGTGAAGCCGGAGGATACGAAGAAATTTGCAGGCAGAATTTTTAAAGAAGCGCAAAGACTGATTACGCTGGTAAATGATGTTATTAAGATTTCCCAACTGGACGAAGGCAAGTTTTTCTGTGAAAAAGAAGACGTGGATTTGTATGAAGCGGCAAGGGAAATTCTGAAACGGCTGGAAGAGCGTGCAGCAGAGAAAAATATTCATCTGTATCTCTATGGCCCTCATGTAAAGGTGAACACCGTGAAGGTAATTCTGGAAGAGGTGCTGTATAATCTCTGTGATAACGGTTTGAAATATAACAAGCAGAGCGGCAGTTTGACGGTGAACATTTCCGAGGTGGAAGGGAATGCGCAGATTGTGGTGGAGGATACAGGAATCGGTATATCAGAAGAAGATAAAATGCGCATCTTCGAAAGATTTTACCGTGTGGATAAGAGCCATTCCAAAGCCATCGGCGGAACCGGGCTGGGGCTTTCCATTGTGAAGCACGGAAGCATGTTTTTAGGTGCGGATGTGAAGGTGGAGAGCACACTGGGAGAAGGCAGCAGATTTATATTGACGATACCGGAGTGAAAATGAGAAAGACAAGGGGCTATCTATTTCCCGATAGCTCCTTGTCTTTCTCTTACTTGCTTTGCATTCTCTTAATCACCTTCAGCCTGGTGAATTCTTCCCTTTCTTTCTCTTCCAAAGCGTTTGAAATGCTCTTTGTCAATGCCTCAAACTTGGGAATGGTGATATTTTTCAGCGCATTGGCCCGCTTCTGGGTTTTCTTAATATTCACAGCCAGCCGATAAGCGGAATTTTCCACCATGGACAGGCGAATGGTCAGTTCTTTCACCTTTTCAAAAGCAGCCCTTGCCTCGTCCAGAGACGCCTTGGTGCCATAGTAAGCGTAGGTGGGAGCGTCTGAGGAAGGCTCGGAACGCACCAGAGGGATTTCCGTTCCCATGACACTGCGGGTCTTTATGGAAATGGAGTTTTCTACAGGCACAGTTCTGGAAATTTCCTGCACATTGCTGATGCCGATTTCCATATTCGCTTTCTGCAAAGCCGCATAGGCCGTGCGGAAAGTCACGTCAATCTGAGACTGAATATCCTTGGCCTGGTCGATTAAGTCCATCAGTTCCCGGATAAGGATATTTCGCTTTTTATCCATCAAGTCAAATCCCTGCCTGGAAAGTACCAGGGAATTTTTGGCCAGTATGAGATTTCCCTTGGTGGGAAAGGTATTCGGGTCCATGCAATCACCTCTCTTCTTCTATTGGGTGATAATATTTGTCCAAAATCTTGGTATCAATACGGTCCAGTTCCTCTCTCGGAATCATGCCCAGAAGTTCCCAGCCCTTATCCAGTGTTTCCTGAATGGTTCGGTTTTCGTCGGCCCGCTGTCCTACAAATTCCTCTTCAAAGGCCGTACCAAACTTCAGATATTTCTTATCCAGAGGAGAGAGCTCATCCTCACCGATAACGGAAGCCAGGGCTCTGGCATCTCCTACTTTGGCGTAGCAGGAGAAAAGCTGGTTGGCTACGTCCTGGTGGTCTTCCCTTGTAAATCCTTCACCAATGCCGTCCTTCATCAGACGGGACAGGGAAGGCAGTACGTTAATCGGCGGGTAAATGGACTGTCCGTGCAGCTGTCTGTCCAGAACAATCTGTCCCTCGGTAATATAGCCCGTCAGGTCGGGGATAGGGTGAGTAATGTCGTCGTTTGGCATGGTAAGAATGGGAATCTGTGTAACAGAACCCGTACCGCCCCGGACAATGCCCGCCCGTTCATAAAGCGTGGCCAGTTCACTGTAAAGATAGCCCGGATAACCCTTTCTGGAAGGAATTTCCCCCTTGGAGGAGGAAACTTCACGCATGGCCTCACAGAAGGAAGTAATATCTGTGAGGATAACCAGAATGTGCATGCCCTTTTCAAAGGCCAGATATTCTGCAGCCGTCAATGCCACCTTCGGAGTAATCAGACGTTCCACTACCGGGTCATTTGCCAGGTTCAGGTACATAACCACATGGTCGGATACGCCGCTTTCCTCAAAGGTACGGCGGAAAAATTCCGCTACATCGTATTTCACACCCATTGCGGCAAAGACAATGGCAAATTTCTCATCGCTGTTGCTTCCTAAAGATGCCTGCTGCACAATCTGTGCGGCAAGCTGGTCATGGGGAAGACCGTTTCCGGAGAAAATCGGCAGTTTCTGTCCCCGAATCAGGGTGGTCAGACCGTCAATCGCAGAGATACCTGTCTGAATAAAGTTTCGAGGATATTCCCGTGTGACCGGATTTAAGGGCAGACCGTTGATGTTCAGTTTCATTTCCGGAATCACAGGCCCTAAGCGGTCAATGGGCTTTCCGATACCGTTAAAGGTACGTCCCAGAATGTCCGGGGAAAGTTCGACTTCCATGGGATGCCCGCTGAGGCGTGTGTGTGTGTTCAAAAGGGACATATTTTCCGTTCCCTCAAATACCTGAATCACAGCCTTGTCTTCATAGATTTCCACAATACGCCCCAGCTTGCGGCTGCCGTCCTCAACGCGGAACTCCACGATTTCATCGAAAGCTGCGTCTTTGACACCCTCCAGAACCACCAGAGGGCCATTGATTTCACTTAAACCAAGATATTCTATTGCCATAAATCAGTCCCTCCTTATGCGTTCTTTTCCATTACGGTGTTATAGAAATCGTCCACGGCCTCTTTGTAATCCGCCATCATGTCCAGGCGGTCATTTGGCACGTCGTATTTAATTGAAATAATTTTTTCAAAGATGTTCTCCTGTTTCAGCACAGATACCGGCATGCCCATATTGATTAGGGCTCTGCATTTCTTGTACAGATACAGGATAATTTCCATCATTTTAAACTGCTTTTCCAAAGACACGCAGGTGTCGTCCGGGTGGAAGGCATTCTGCTGCAAAAAGCCCAGGCGTACTACGCGGGCGATTTCCAGAGTCAGCTTCTGGTCATCAGGCAGCACGTCGCTTCCGATAAGTTTTACAATCTCCATGAGACTGCTTTCTGAGTTTAAGATTGCCATGATGCGGTTTCGGTAATCCACAAATTTCGGAGACACATGCTGGCTGTACCAGTAGGACAAATCTCCCAGATATTCGCTGTAGCTGGTAAGCCAGTGAATGGCAGGGAAATGTCTGGCATAGGCCAGGGATTTGTCCAGTCCCCAGAAGCAGCGGACGAAACGCTTGGTGTTCTGGGTAACGGGCTCGGAGAAGTCACCGCCCTGTGGGGAAACCGCGCCGATAATGGACACAGAACCTTCTGTGCCGTTTAAATTCTGCATCATGCCGGCTCTTTCGTAAAAGGCAGACAGGCGGGAAGCCAGATAAGCCGGAAAACCTTCCTCAGCAGGCATTTCCTCCAGACGTCCGGAAAGTTCTCGCAGGGCTTCTGCCCAGCGGGAAGTGGAGTCCGCCATAATTGCTACATCATAGCCCATGTCACGGTAATATTCCGCCATGGTAATACCTGTGTAAATAGAAGCCTCACGGGCAGCCACAGGCATGTTGGAAGTGTTGGCAATCAGGGAAGTACGAGCCATCAGAGCATTTCCTGTCTTGGGGTCATGAAGCTTGGAGAAATCTTCCAGAACCTGGGTCATTTCATTTCCACGCTCGCCGCAGCCGATGTAGATAATGATGTCCGCGTCAGACCACTTGGCAATCTGGTGCTGGGTCATGGTTTTGCCCGTACCAAATCCGCCGGGAACGGCTGCTGTACCGCCTTTTGCAATGGGGAACAAAGTATCCAGAATACGCTGTCCCGTCACCAGAGGCTTAGAAGCCGGGTAACGCTTGCTGGTGGGACGGGGAATACGGATAGGCCATTTCTGTGCCAGTTTCAGCGGATATTCCGTACCGTCTTCTAAAGTCAGGACAGCAAGTGTCTGGGTAATGTTGTACTTTCCGTCAGATACTACGGACTTTATCGTACCGTGGAGGTTGGGAGGCACCATGGATTTGTGTACAATAGAAGCTGTTTCCGGCACTTCTGCGATGATGGTGCCTCCGTATACTTCCATGCCCTCTGTAATGGTCATGTGCACGTCCCAGAGTTTTTCTGTGTCCAGAGAAGATACCTGCATACCTCTGGAAATGTATTTTCCGGACTGCTCTGCAATGACGGAAAGCGGTCTTTGGATACCGTCAAAAATATTGTCCAGAATACCGGGACCCAGAGTGACGGAAATAGCGTCACCGCTGGCGGTTACCGTTTCCCCCGGTTTCAGTCCACTGGTTTCCTCGAAAACCTGTACAGTAGTGGCGTCTTTTTTCAGGGAAATGACCTCGCCCACCAGGTTTTCCTGTCCTACATAAACCATTTCAGACATCTTAAAGCCTGTATTCCCCTTCAGGTAAATGACAGGGCCGTTAATGCCGTAAATGATACCGGTTTTACTCATGTCTTATCCCTCCGTCAAAGTTAAAGCTTTCCTTTTCATTCTCAAAGCATGTGAGGAATGTGTTGTCAATCAGAATATTTTTATCGGGAATTACCGCCCGGATACCTCCCATAAAGTCTGTGTCAGACAGAAGAGGAGTCATTCCTGTGCGTTTTTCCAGTTCTTCTAAAAGCGCGGCGTCGGAAGAGTTTACATAAATCTTCACCTCGTCGTTTCCCGCAACTGCAAGAGCGGCGCGGATTTTCTCTTCCATCCAGTCTGTATATTCCGGCTGGCGGCAAAAGGTTTTCAGCAAATCTTCTACTTCTGCAAAGAGTTTTTCCTTTAAAGCCTGCTGTTTTTTAGAGAGTTTTCTCTTAATATGCAGGTGTTCTGCGGACAGTGCCTTGTTGATTTCTCTGGCAGCATTTTCAGATTCTATTTTAAACCGATTGTCAGAAGCAGCCTGTTTTTCCCGTTTGTGCTGTTCCATTTCCTGCTCCAGAGAAGCGCGGTATTCGGAAATGGCCTTTTGAGCCTCTTCCTGTGCACTGTTCATGGAAACATCATAGAAATGCTGCAGTTTTTCCTCTGTTGTCATATCTATCACCTTCTTGTCATAATTTTAGTCCAATAGCTTCGTTTACATAAGAAGTAATAAAGTCCGGGGCGCGTCCTGTACCGTGCCGGTCAGGAATTTCAATCAGCAGGGGGAGACGGTGGTTTAAACGCACGTCGTCAATAATATCGGGAAACTCTTTGCCGAATTTTTCGGTCAGAAGAATGATACCGTTTTCTTTGTTTGAAATGGCGCTCTCTAAAGCCTGCCGGAGTTCCTCCCGCTCATGCACCACAACCCCCTCTACACCTGCCAGACGCATACCTGTATAGGTGTCAATGTTGTCACTGATTAAAAACATTTTCATAAGACATCACCTGTTATCCCAGTCTACCAAGAATCATGAAAGAAATAATCAGACCGTATAAAGCAATACCTTCGGCCATAGCTACGAAAATCATGGATTTACCAAAAAGAGAACCGTCTTCGCTGATAGCTCCCAAAGCAGCGCTGGCAGAGCTTGCAACCGCAATACCGGAACCAATGCCGGAAAGTCCGGTAACCAGCGCCGCGCCGATGTAACCCATACCGGTGGCCAAATCAGCTCCGCCTGCGGCTGCATGTGCAGTCATAGTGCCGCTGAACATCACAATCGTTCCCACGAAAAGACTGCCGAAGAAGAAGAAACAGTTGCAGGCCAGGGATTTTTTATAGCGTTTTTTATTTCTCTCTCCTAAAAAGAAAGCGCCGAAAGGTACGATAATGCTTAAAATCAAAGCTGCTGCTGTAAGAATCTGAATCATGGTTGTCATAATAATATCCTCCTAAAATCAAATGAATTTGTATGGTTTATGCCTGTTCGGAAGTCCGTCTGCTGTTTATATGCTTTAAGAAAGGACGGAATTCCTTACCGCTGCCCTTGTAGAAACGGCTGAACATTTCGTAGTATTCCAGACGAAGCACCTGGATACCTACAATCAGGCCCTCCATGGCGCATACAAAGGCATTGCCCAGCACGATAATCAGCCAGTTGATATTTCCTCCGCTTTCCGCACCGGCCAGCATCAGAACCACGCCCATCATGGCGGCATGACTGACAGCGAATGCACCGATACGCACAAAGGAAAGGGTATTGGACAGGAAGCTCAGCATAATTTCAAATAATTCAAAAAAGCTCTGTACAAAGAACATGGGCTTGCTGCCCTCAATGGCAGGTGTTTTCTTTTCTGCCAGCCGGGTAATGGGTTCCTTTAACATAATGATAACCAGCGGTACAAGGAACATCACAGCCAGAACAATGGTTGCCGGAAGGGCATTTCCCGTAAGATACAGGAGTGCACAGAGGGTAAGGGCTCCATAGAACACCAGACCGCAGACCGAGTTTTGGTCAAACCAGATACCCTCCACATTTTTGACCTTTACGGCATTGATAATGTGGAAAATCATGGTAATGAGAATCAAGAACATACCAAATACAATAGCAGCCACAAACACGGTATTCATATTTCCAAGTCCCGGAACTAAAGTCATGGCTTCCGAAGGCCGCAGCCATACGGCGTCGATGATATCTTCAAATCCGAAAATACTTCCGAACATAAAACCGAAGAAAGTAGAGAAGATACCCGCAGTTCCGATAATAGCGGCTAAATCCATTTTTTTCAGCTTATAGAGCAGGAAACCGCCGACGGCCAGGAGAAGTCCCTGTCCCACATCTCCGAACATGATGCCGAAGATAAAGGAATACGTCAGCGCCACGAAGATGGTGGGGTCGATTTCATGGTAATCCGGCAGACCGTACATCTTGATATACATTTCAAAAGGTTTGAAAATTTTCGGGTTTTTCAGCTTGGTAGGGGGCTTGCAGCGAACCTGGTTCTGGTCGTCCTCCACCACGCAGAACAGGTTGGGGTCATGTTCAATTTCTGCCATAAAGGACTTGCAGTCCCCTTCGCTCATCCACCCGCATAATATATAGAACGTTTCCTGATGTTCTTTGACACAGGCGGCCACTTTGCGCACATCAAAGTTGGTGGAAAGCGCGTTTAAAGCAGCCTGGGCGGAGAGAATGGATTTGGCATCTCCTTCTAAAAGCGCCTGCATTTCTTCCTGGCAGCGGGTATATTCCCGGTTTACATTTTCCAGCCGCGCTTCCAGTTCTGCATGAATTTTTTCCGGTGTACCAAAATAATGGTCCTTTTTCAGATAAATACGTTCAAAATGCATGGAAGAGAACACGGCGTCCACCTGTTCCATTTTCGTCCAGAGCACGAAGTAAAGTCCCCATACATAATCGTCCTGATGGCAGGGGAAGAACATGGTATCCAGGTTGTCATAAACGTATTCTTTAAATTTGCCGTAATATTCTACCGGGATTCTTCCGAAACGCACCTGGACAAAGCGGTAATGAATCAGCTTGTCGATATCTTCCGGCAGAGTGAGAAACGGAGTCATCCACTTCAAATCCTCTGTCAGAGAAGCGCGTTCCTCGGCGAGTTTTTCGCATGTTCCATTGATTTTGGAAATTCGGCTGCCAAGAGAGTCTACAAGAGCCTGAATTTCCTCAAGAGAAATATCCCCCACGGGAACATCTTTGGGATTCTTCAGCAGTCCGGCGAATTCATTGACCCTGGAGAGCAAATCTTTATATGGATTTATCTGGATATAAGGAGATAAATGCTGTATCTGGCTTAGCTGGGCCATGGCATTTTCCAGATGAATCTCGTATTTGGAGAGGTATTGGTTTACCACTCGGTCAATGTCGGATTTCGGACCGGTAATGCTTAAGAATTTCATTTTCTCAATCATGTAATCACCTCCGAGTTATTAAGTTTTTGCAATATAATCCATGGTCTCAGCAGGTGAAAGTCCATAGCGGACACATTCGACCGCTGTTGTCAGCCTGTCAACCTCATGCTCCTTGTGATAGAGGTATGAGTAAATCATAATTACTGAGTGTGGATATTTTCTTGCCTCTGTTTCCAGAATCGTTTTCAGATTCAGATTGTAGAAATCTTCCAGTTTCTCCGGGGCAAGGGCGGGGAAACGTTTCTTATAGTAAGTGGTATCCAGAACTCTCCGAAATTCCTCTTCATCCGCGGCCTCCACCAGCGAAGAAATCTCTTTTTTGGTGAGGCGGTAATGAACGGGAATCAGAAGTGCATAGATGTCCACCGGCGCCATATGGTAATATTTTTTGGAACGGTAAATCCATTGCAGATTCAGCATGTCGAATTTATTGCCATAGGCTTTGGTGATTTCCTGCAAATCCCGTTTTTTAAACAGTTTTTCTTTTACAGACCAGATGTTGGCAAAGTAATACTGGTCCAACGCCATACCATAATCAAAAATACTGGGTGTGGAGTCGCCGCCCAGTTTTATGAGCGGGGCATAATACTCAGAACCCTGCAGATTGCTGATAAATTCTGCAACTGTAGACGAGGCAGCCAGCTTTTCAATGTCCAGTCTGGAATGTCGGTCGAAAAATTCTTTGAACAGCGACAAATCCAAATCTGCGTGACCCTTGTCAAAGACTTTCCGCAGGCAGTCCTTCATGACAGAGAGTTCATAGCGTTTAAAATACAGGGCCATGAAAGTTCTCTGCTGCGGGTTGGCAAAGCGGTACAGTTTGGCAAAATTCTGATGTATGGTATGAACCAGAAGCTTTTCTATATCGCCTCTGTGCAGGCTGTTTTCGTCAAGGTCGGCCCACAAATCCGAAAATCCCGGCTGCTTTTTCAGATAGGCAACCACCTGGGTAACAGAGTCCATCTGGGAAATCTCCTGATACTGGCTTTCCCGGATGAGTTTACTCTGCATGGCACGGATTTTCGTGGACAGACCGCTGTATGAAAGCAGACTTCCCATAGTATCACATCCTTAATATTTTATCATAGATTTGCTTTGCCAGCTGGGAGTGGTGAGTTTCGTAGTAACTTTCCATCTGGCTTAAAACAGTTTCCGTTTCAGACCTTTGCTTTGCCAGTTCGTCTTTCATTCGGACTTCCAGTTCTCTGCGGATAGTCTCAGACTTTTCCTGAACTTCCCTGTCTATGGTATCATCAAAGTTCTGAATGGATTCCTCATATTCCCGGGCGAGTTGTTTTTTCTGCTCTGCGACATCGTCCATAATATGGGAGGCGGCAGCTTCTATTTCTGCAAGCTTGCTGATAATGTCTTCCATAGGCTCTCCTCCTTCATAATATATTCTGCACTGTTTATCATACACCATTTTAGAGAAAAAGTCATATGAAATTGTATTTCGATTTTGGAAAATTCAGGTAGAATGAATAGAAAGTATATGAAAAACAGAGGGAATCTATTTTAAATGCAAAAAAAATGCAGAAAGAGAAAGACGATAGAGAGAAAAACGACGAAATGAGGAGAAAAATATTTATGCCACAGAATGATACGGATTTTCGTGGTTTATGGAACGTTCATGCAATCTGTATTTTTCAAAAATCTCTTGAAAATTATCGTATATATCAGCTATACTCTTAAAGTGAAAATGACCATGAAAGGCAGGAAAACCCAATGAGGCTTAGAAATATACCGGGTGCAAAGGACGCCATTGAAGAGAGTAACTATGTTGTTCACAACGTACAGGAGAAAAAGGGGAAATGGCGGGAAGTTTTCGGCAATGACAATCCCATCTCCATCGAGGTAGGCATGGGAAAAGGCCGGTTTATTATGGATATGGCCAAGAGAAATCCCCTTGTGAATTTTGTGGGAATCGAGATGTACGACAGTGTGCTGCTGCGGGCTTTACAGAAAATGGAAGAGAGGGAAGAGCAGGGAACTCGGCCAAAGAATCTGTTTTTTATACGCATGGATGCAAGAGAGCTTCCCCTTGTTTTTGATGAGGGAGAGGTGGAAAAGATTTATCTGAATTTTTCCGATCCCTGGCCAAAAGAGCGCCATGCCAAGCGCAGACTGACTTCCAGGCAGTTTCTGGAAAGATATGACCGGATTCTGGCAAAAGAAGGCGTGATAGAATTTAAGACGGATAACCGCGAGTTGTTTGAGTTTTCTCTGGAGGAAATTCAGGAGAGTAAGTGGCACTTGGTGGCCCATACCTTTGATTTGCACCATGACCCGGCGCTCAATGAGGGAAATGTGATGACCGAGTATGAGGAGAAATTTTCCTCTATGGGAAATCCCATTCACAAGCTGATTGCGGCCAGATAGAACCTGCACCAGGGAATGTGTAAGACATAAGATATAGAAAAGAAACTTTGTGCAGGTGCGTATGGCAAGGAAAAAAGGCAGCGGCATGCAGGGTGCGCTTTTCCAGTGGGCTTATGAGAGCCGCAGAACCGGGAAGAAGTCGGCAGAGGTGCTGAAATCCATAGAAGAAGTAGAGAAGACACTGGGAACGGTGCGGATTAAGAAGAAGTGAAAAGAAAGAAAAGGGCACGATTGCAAAGCGTTGGAATACTTGCAATTGCGCCCTTTTTGTGTATGGTATTCAGAAGTCCTGCATATTCTTCCGAAATTTCGACGGGGTACATCCCTTTTGCGCCCGAAACACCTTAGTAAAATAATTGGAATCATGAAAACCCACCCGCTGGGCAATTTCCGTTATGGTATAACTGGTGTTCCCAAGATATTCCACACTCTTTTCAATGCGATACTGCAAAATAAATTCAAACAGAGACATTTTCATATATTTTTTGAACATGCGGGAACACTCGCTTTTACACAGGTGTATGTGCTCAGCAATATCATCCAGAGTCAGAAGCGAAGCATAGTTGTTTTCAATGTAAGATAAAATATCCCGTATTCTTTCATAATTGCGCTTGTCAAAAGGCATTTCTTCTGAAGCAGAGACAGCATGCAGAAACAAAAGCTGCCAGAACTGTTCTAATTTCACTATCATTTCTATTTCAAAAGTGCGGGACTGTTCCGTATTTATCCGAATCATTTCCTCAATACAATGCAAGGCCTCCGCGTGCCAGGACTCTGCTCCATTTAAGTGTATGGCAGGCAGTGAGAAATTTTGCAGCACAGGTTTTACGTATTTTTGGTAAACAATGCTGTTGTCATATCCGTAGATTAATTTGGGGTCAAAGGTAATGGAGGTATATTCGCAGTCCTGATTTTCATACCGGCAGCCCATGTGCAGGGTTCCGGTGTTGCCGAACAGCGCGTCCTTTGGGTGCAGATGATAGGTGTTGTGGTTGACTTTGTAAGTCATTTCTCCCCTGGTAATGTAAGTCAGTTCAATTTCCGGATGCCAGTGCCAGAGGAAGGAACCGGATTCATATTTAGAGAGGCTTTCCTGACTGACCAGAAGGGGAAAAGCATAATTTCCATGTTCTTTTAATTCTTTCTGAAATTGGTTGGTAACAATCTGCATGACAATCTCCCATAAGACAGAATATCTCAATATAATTCTGTTTTTTCTTTCTATGTTACTATAATTAAAATATTTTCGCAATATATTACTGGTTTTGTGCAGTATTTTTATGGCGGCGATTGGTGGGACGGATATAATGGGAAGTAGAAAGCGTCAGGCAATAAAAATGAAGGAGAATGGGATATGCAGATACCAAATGAGATGTTATTAAAAGAAGTGTACGGGGAAACGGAAAAGAGCAGCCAGCGTTTTGAAAAACTGGCGGAAAATTATGAAAAGTGTTTTCAGAGCAGCCAGATGGAATTTTTCTCTGCGCCGGGAAGAACAGAGATTGTGGGAAACCATACAGACCATAACGGAGGAAAAGTCATAGCAGCCAGCATCAATATGGATACCATCGGCGCCGCGTTTCCCAATGACAGCAAGATTGTGGAAATTGTCAGCGAAGGCTATGAAAAGCGCGTAGTGATTGATGTGACACAAGTGGATAAAGTGCCCAAAAACCATGGAACGGTTTCCCTGGTTGCGGGAATGATAAAAGCAGTGCAGGAATTTGGATTCCAGATTTCCGGTTTCCGGGCTTATATTTCCACAGAAGTTATCAGTTCTGCCGGTGTCAGCTCTTCCGCATCTTTTGAAATGTTATTGTGTTCTATGATAAATTATTTTTTCAATGATGGAAAATTGGATTACACCAGTTATGCGAAAATCGGTCAGTATGCAGAAAACCACTACTGGGACAAGGCTTCCGGACTTATGGACCAGATGGCCTGTGCTGTTGGCGGCCCGATTTTGCTGGATTTTTCTGAAGATGTGTCTTATGAAAAGCTGAATTTTGGCTTTGAAGATTTCGGATACCGACTGGTGATTGTAAATACAGGGAAAGGACATGCAGATTTAAGTCAGGAGTACAGTGACGTTCCGGTAGAGATGAAGGAAATTGCCAAGCGTCTGGGGGTATCCAGACTGGCGGAAAGCGACATGGAAACCCTTATGGAAAAACTGCCGGAAATTCTGGAAGACTGCGAAAACGACAGAGGAATTCTGAGAGCTTTTCATTTCTTTACAGAAAACGACAGAGTAAATCAGGCGACAGAAGCCATTGCCAAAGGAGACGGTGAAAAACTGTTAAAGATTCTGGAAGAATCCGGCAGGTCTTCCTGGGAACTTCTGCAGAATTGCTGCTCTCTGTCCAACTATAAAGAGCAGAAAATTACGCTGTATCTGGCTTTGACTGAATTTTTCCTGAAAAAAGTCAAAGACGGATGCTGCAGAGTTCATGGCGGCGGATTTGCGGGAGTGATTATGAGTATTGTTGCGGAAAAAGATGTAGAGGCATATGTACAGTATCTCTCCAAGTTTATGAATAAGGAGAATATTTATCCGCTGCGTATTCGGAAATATGGGGCTGTGCATTTGGAAAAATAAAGGAATGAAATTAAATTTAGAGGCTGTTGTATTCTGTTTTATATGGATACAACAGCCTTTTATCAATTATTTCGTTGTATGGGCTTTTTCATACTCCGCACAAATTCTACGATTTCTTTCATGAAAAGCGTTTATGACAGCCGTTGTCTTTTCTTCTGAAAGAGAGCCATTTGCAGCCAATTCTACAAGTCCATCCAGATTTGCATCTGCGATATTCAAGTCAGCTGTTTCAAAGGCATCGGCAGCGTCCGACGGATATTCTTCCGATAGTTCCTCCTCCGGCAGTTCGGCCTGCATACTTGTCTCGTCGTTATTCTGCACGGTCATGGGTGTGTTGACATCGTTGCTTTCCTGAGCTTTTATATGCGGTGCAGTAAACAAAGTGATACCGCACAATATCAGAGCCGCAGAAGCGGAGAATAAAAATTTTTTATGTTTTTTATAAGTCATAATGGCTACAATCCTTTCTTTTGTTTCGTTCTTTGCGAATCCACTTTCAAATAGAGGGAATCCGTTTCTTAAAACAGCAAAGTGCAGAATACTGTTGGCATAGGCTTTCCGTGCGTCTGCAGTATGCAGAAAGTGCAGAACCCGTTCATCACAGCATAACTCCAGTTCCTGACTGAATTTGAAATAGAACAGCCACACCAGAGGGTTGAACCAGTAGAGACAAACAACCAGACCGGAAAGGAATTTCCACAAATTATCATGCCCCTTGATATGCATGTATTCGTGAAGAAGGATAAGTCGTTTATCTGATACGGATAAACCCTTCGCATTACGGGAAAACACAATTCCGGGCTTTCGGATACCGCAGACTACTGGAGAAGTACACTGGTCAGAGTAAGAAAGGGGGACTTTCCAGTCAGCCCATACGGGCAGAAACGCTTGTATTTCTTCTTCTGTCATAGGTACGGACTGCAGTAAAATCTGTTTGCTTTTGGCATATAGCAGCAGATAGAGGAAAAGCAGTGTCAGAGCAACCGCTATCCAGATACCCAATAAGACAGATGTAAAATCCCAACGGTGTTTTGCGGCATTGTAAAGGCCTTCTTTTGTACCTGTGTAAGTTGTGTTTGTACTGCCCGAAAGAGGAAGTGTGTGTGTGATTCCAATGGTAAACGGAATCGAGCAGGGCACAAAGGCACGGATTATAAAAAGCTTCCAGAGCCGCAGTTTCTTATTTCCGGAACAGTTTTTCAGCGCCGTTTTTTGGATAAGATACAAAAAAGGCAGCTGCAAAAGCATATATAGACCAATTTCAAAATAAACCATAGAAATTCCCTCATTCTATTTTCTGAATCAGCTTTTTCAGGTCATCCAGTTCTTCCGGTGTAAAGGTTTCTTCTTTTAGAAAAGTATTGAAAAATTCCAACCGGGAGCCGTGGAAGACTTTGCCGATTAATTCATTGGTTTCAAAAACCTGCACCTGTTTCCGGGTAATCAGCGGTCTGCACATAAAATTTGTTCCGTAACGCTGGACAGCGCCTTTGCTGATACACTTTTTAATCACTGTGTAAGTGGTATTTTTGTTCCAACCGATTTTCTCATTGAGAACTCCGGCAATTTCTTTTGCCGGCAAATCACCTCTTTCCCATAAAACTTCCATGACATGTAATTCAGATTCATACATTTTGATGTTCATAATTAGTTACCTCTCTTAGACTATTGCAATAGTATACTGTTAGACTATCACGATAGTCCGAATCTGTCAATCCCACAAAACAAATTATTTGTAAAGGAATTATAAAATGTTTCAAAATAAAAACATAAAAATGTTAAAAATAATCTTGCATTTTGTAAATCAATCGGTTATAATACTTCTTGCATTAAGCAATACAAATAAATAAACAAGCGCCTTTAGCTCAGTTGGTAGAGCAGTAGACTCTTAATCTATTTGTCCAGGGTTCGAGTCCCTGAAGGCGCACTGAAAGGCACTGTTTTTGCAGACGTAGAGCTGCGGGGACGGTGTTTTTTGTTTGGCAGAAGTGTGTTGCAGGAAAGGAATACGATATGATAAAAGATTTAACAACAGGACGTCCCGGTTCCGTACTATGGCGATTTTCGCTTCCTATGTTTATCGGGGTGATTTTTCAGCAGGTGTATAATATTGCCGACAGTGTCATTGCCGGAAAATTTGCAGGGGAAGATGCTCTGGCGGCAGTAGGAGCCAGCTATCCCATTACCATGATTTTTATGGCAGTTGCCATTGGCTGTCAAATAGGCTGTACCATTATTGTCAGCCAGCTTTTTGGGGCAAAGCGGTACGAAAACCTGAAATCCGCAGTTTCCACAGCTATTATCAGCGGCTTTGTGCTGTCTGCGCTGCTGATGGTATTGGGGATTTTCGCTTCCGGCGGTATGATGAGGCTGGTCAATACACCGGAAAATATTTTTGCAGACGGTAAGCTGTATCTGCAGATTTACATTGGCGGTTTTGTGTTTTTATTTCTTTATAATGTAGCAACAGGAATTTTTAACAGCCTGGGGGACAGCAGGACACCCCTGTATTTTCTTATTGCATCCTCTCTGGGCAATGTTTTTCTGGACTGGCTGTTTGTAGCAGATTTTCATATGGGTGTGGCAGGTGTGGCCTGGGCGACCTTTCTGGCTCAGGGTGTGGCATGTCTTCTGTCTTTGGCTGTTTTGAAAAAGCGGATAGGGGAAATCCGGACAGAGGCACCATATCCGAAGTTTAGTGTTTCGGAATTGAAGAAGATTGCGGTGGTAGCGGTTCCCAGTATTTTGCAGCAGAGCTTTGTTTCCGTGGGAAACATGTTTATCCAGGGGCTGATTAACAGCTATGGTTCCTCGGTTATTGCAGGATACTCGGCGGCTATTAAGCTGAATACGTTTAGTATTACCTGTTTCACAACCATTGGAAACAGTGTATCCAGTTTTACGGCCCAGAATATGGGGGCAGGCAAGACCCAGCGGGTAAAAGAAGGATTTAAGACAGGAGTTCTTCTGGCTCTTGGGGTTGCAGCGGTGGCTTTTATCCTCCTGTTCGGTTTTGCCGGGCCGTGTCTGGATATGTTTATGAACGAGGGCAGTACGGAACTTGCCCGTAATACGGGAATTCAATTCTGTAGAATTGTAACGCCTTTTTACTTCCTGATTTGCCTGAAGCTGACCTCAGACGGGGTGTTAAGAGGCAGCGGAGCCATGAAAGCGTTCATGGTCAGCACTTTTGCAGATTTGCTGCTGCGAGTAGTGCTGGCATTTGTTTTTGCAAAGTTCTGGGGCGCTGTGGGAATCTGGCTTTCCTGGCCTGTGGGCTGGACGCTTGGAACCCTGCTTTCTGTGGGATTTTATAAAAAGGGAAGTTGGAAGAGAAGTATGATATAGGAAGCAAACAACGAAATGCGATAACAACGTTAAAGAAATCATTCTTTCTATATCTGTATTTTGAACCATTTTTTGAAATAGCTGATTTCTTATGTGATAGTGTATCTGGAATATCCATATAAGTTCGATATGAAAACAGTCGTTCATGGAGGGCATAGATATTCCGATACAGTGTTAATATTTTCAGATATTTTATCTCAAGAAAGTGATTATCTCATTCCGAACCTTGTCCTGACGGGCGCGGGGGTTGTCGGATGGGATATTACTGACAGACAATCGCCCTCTATTCTTTGTTTTCTTCAGTTCTGGCTACAAGGCGGTCAAAATCGCTCTGATACAAACAATCTTGGATAACACGATACTGCTCAAATTCACTTTCTGCAAATGCTTTGGCGATTGCGGCAGTGACCTTTCCTTTGTTTTGCAGGACTTCCGCATCGTTGAATTGCAAGAATGCATCCAGTTTGGAGGCCCAATCTGCCATCGTCATAGGGATATGCCGTCTGGCTTGTCTTGTAGCATAGTCAAGATACATCGTAACGATTTCATTCAGTTCTTTTATTTCAGCAGCGGATAGGTAATTCTTTGCGATTGAAACGTCTGCCTTTACAATTTTTCCGTGGGGAGCATTATGCCAAGATGTTAATCCCATATGTTCTTTGGTGTGATCCGCTCTTGCTACAATGACCTCTGCTGCGGTATTACCATGAACGGCATAGTGCATCTTATTTTGTACTGTTGCAAAGAAATCTTTGGTAATTTGACTATCAAGGGAATAGTCAGCGGCAGTGGAATAGATGTCCGTGATTTTCTGATAAAAACGGCGCTCGCTGGCTCGAATTTCCTGTATCTCAGAAATCAGATGATCAAAATAATCCTCGTCAAAGATTTGGCCGTTGATTAATCTACTCTTATCCAAAACATATCCCTGCTTGGTAAAGGTATCTAGCACTTTTGTTGCCCATTGCCGGAATTGAGTTGCTCTGCCAGAGTTGATGCGATAACCAACTGCAATAATAGCAGATAGGGAATAAAACTTGTATTGATAGGTTTTGCCATTATCCGCAACTTGTGCAAAATTTGCACAAGTTGAATCCTCAGATAATTCCTTGCTTTCATAAATATTTTTAAGGTGTTTTGTGACGACACTTCTGTCTACATTAAAAAGCTGCCCAATCGCTTTTTGTGTCAGCCAAACATCGGAATCCTGCACACGAACTTCGATACCATCTTCGTGCGCATCTCTTGTAAAAACAAGGAAATCTACGGTGCTATTTCGGATTTGCAATTTATTATTTTCAGCCATTGTATATCATCATCCAATCCTTAATCATCAGAATTATTTTTAATAAAATGTTTCCATAGGTTAAATAAATACTGCAACTTATTACAGTATTTGACCATCGTTGAGCCTGCGATGGCTCAACAGCGGTGAGTATATTAGGCAAGCTATTTTATAAGATTTTTTCATTCTTAAGTTCTTTAATCTGCACGGTGTATGTAATAAATGGTTTACTCATATGTGCTTCTCCACAAATAGTCTTTTAACATAAAGAAAAAGGAGAGGGTCCTCGACACCCTCCCCGATTGCAGGATTTACAAATATCTGCAATCTAATCGCTAACAATAATATAACTGAAGCGACGGTGAAAGTCAATCAGAAATTATCCAGCTGAGACTGCTTCCGGGTCAAAGGTAGTGCTTATTCTGCTGTCCAAGATGATTATCGGCGGCATTACCAATGGAGGCGTGAAGGGATAAACTATAAAACTCCTTAGATTATATGATATAGAAGACTGCCATATCCGAACGTACATGGATATGGCAGTCTTTTTTTCTTTTACAGAAGCCCAAATTCTTTCATATCTTTTTCCACCGTATCAATCCCCGCAATACCAAAGTTATCCACCAGCACCTTTGCCACATTCGGGCTTAAAAATGCCGGAAGCGTAGGTCCGAGGTGAATATTCTTCACGCCCAGGTGCAGCAGCGCCAGCAGGACAATAACGGCTTTCTGCTCATACCAGGCAATGTTGTACACGATAGGAAGTTCGTTGATGTCATCCAGTCCAAAGACTTCCTTCAGTTTCAGCGCAATCACAGCCAGGGAGTAGGAGTCGTTGCACTGACCTGCGTCCAGTACGCGGGGAATTCCTCCAATATCACCAAGATTCAGTTTGTTATATTTATATTTTGCACAGCCAGCCGTGAGAATCACAGCGTCTTTTGGAAGTGCTTTTGCAAAATCAGTGTAGTAATTGCGGCTTTTGGCGCGTCCGTCACAGCCTGCCATAACGACAAATTTTTTGATGGATCCGGATTGTACTGCTTCCACAATCTTGTCAGCCAGAGCCAGTACCTGTGCGTGGGCAAAGCCGCCGATGATTTCACCCTGTTCCAGTTCTGTAGGAGGCGGACAGTTTTTGGCCTGCGCAATCAGCGGGGAGAAATCCTTAGTCTCGCCGATTTCGCCGTCAATGTGTTTGCAGCCAGGGAAGCCTGCCGCTCCGGTGGTATACAGACGGTCTTTGTAGCTGTCTTTAGGCGGCACAATGCAGTTCGTTGTCATGAGAATCGGGCCGTGGAAGGCCTCAAATTCTTCTTTCTGTTTCCACCACGCGTTTCCGTAATTGCCTTTGAAGTTGTCATATTTTTTAAAGGCAGGGTAATAGTGGGCAGGAAGCATTTCAGAGTGAGTGTACACATCTACGCCGGTGCCCTGTGTCTGTTCCAGCAGCATTTCCAAATCCCTCAAATCATGGCCGGAAATCAGAATTCCCGGATTTTTGTCCACGCCAATCTTGACCTTTGTAATTTCCGGATTTCCGTAGGCCTGCGTATTGGCTTTGTCCAGAAGCGCCATGCCCTGTACTCCGTATTTGCCGGTTTCCAGAGTGAGATTTACCAGGTCATCTGCAGTCATGGTATCGTCCAGTGTGGCGGCCAGAGCCCGCTGAAGGAAAGTGTCTGTTTCTTCATCTTCCTGCAGCAGAGCATTGGCGTGTTTCGTGTAAGCGGATAATCCCTTTAAACCATAAGTAATCAGTTCACGCAGAGAGCGGATATCTTCGTTTTCTGTGGACAAAACACCGACAGAAGCTGCTTTTACAGAAAAGTCAGAAGCTGTTCCCGTCCAGAGCGCCGCTTCTGGGAGTAATTCACGGTCTTTTATCCGGGAGAGCAGTCCGTCTTTTACCCGGAGTGTTTCTTCCATTTGTGCGGTAATGGATTCGTTATCAAAATTCACATTGGTAATGGTTGTGAAAAGATTGCGGGTAATCAGATGATTGATTTTTCGGTCAACATCCTGCCCTTCTTTGCGAAGCTGTGTGGTAACGGCGGACAGGCCCTTGGTTACCCAGATGAGTAAATCCTGTATGGCAGCGACCTGGGGCGTCTTTCCACAGACACCAATTCTGGTGCAGCCTGAACATCCGGCAGTTTCCTGACATTGATAGCAAAACATATTCTGTTCCATTTTTCATCCTCCTGTGGGTTGTTTTCGTTTCATGAGGTTGATTATAGGATACAAAAAGAAGAAAATATGTTGTTATAACCACATAAATGAAAAGTCTAATCCCCCAGCTATGCTGGGGCGAATAGTGTAAGTGGAAACGGTGAGGATTTCAATAAAAAACCTCCTATGTTATATTGAGAATGGTGTCGCAAGCCAAACTCAA
>NZ_JBBEWO010000017.1:0-69552 GCF_038739805.1 Blautia acetica
ATTGCCATCAGCAATCACCGCATCATCTGTATGGACGATGAAAACGTTACTTTTTCTGTAAAAGATTACCGGAACAAAGGACAATGGAAAGAACTGACCCTTTCTGGTGTTGAATTTATACGACGGTTTCTGATGCATGTACCGCCAAAACGTTTTGTCAGGATTCGGCATTACGGACTTCTTTGTTCCCGTAGCAAACACAAGAAGCTTACTTTATGCCGGAATCTCCTTGGATGCCAAAAGTATCTCTCGAAGCTTCGAGGTAAGGAGATGCCGGAAATATTAAAACAGCTTTATGAAATAAATATTTGTGTGTGTAAATCCTGTGGTGGGCATCTTGGAAAACCACAGCTTCGAATACCACAAAGATGTTAAAATCTTATTCTTTCATACATTTTCTAAAGCCTCAAAGCTTGAGGTTTTGTTGTCGTACCTAATTTATCTGAAAACACTTGATTTCTGTAGCTTCTGCACAGGAACTCCTGTATAATCATGGGTAAGAACAAAAGATTGAAAGTCCATAGGTAGTAGCTACCCGGACGCTCACTTTGTTCAATTAGGTCAAATCGAAAATGGTGTAAACGAAGGGGCAGTTCACTGGAATGCCAAAACTGCTTTTTCGTTTACCCCATCATCGATTCTAACCTAAAGAATTTATTTAGTTCTTGTTATGCTGTTTTGCTATGCTTTTTTGAGTATTATTAACATCTGCTTTCAGTCGTTCTACATTATCGTATGCCAATCCAAATTTAAAAATCTTTTTCCCTTTTTTATCATAGAATACAGTTAATTTATCATAACTGTAGGTGGGTACAATATTTCCATAATCTAATCCTGTTCTATATGTTTCACTTTTTGTTTTTGATGTTTTAATATCAGACATACGATATTCCTTATTTTTAAAACCAATATGATAAATCACTTTTCCTTTATAAACTTCAACTCGTTTTGTAGCTGAGACAATACCTATAATTCCAAAAATAAAAAGAGGTAGGGGTATAATTACAAGGAATATTGTTAAAAATGTGTAATAAACAAATTCTTGCATAAAAATACAGCTAAAAACAGTTGTGGTTATGAAAATGATACTTATAAGAATCATTAAGCAGCCCACAATCAGATTTAATATTTTTCGACCTTTTTTCATAGCGATACAGTATCTATATGCACTTAAATTTTCCATATGGTTTCCTCCATAACTTCTAAATTTTTCTTTGCGTATAACTTCTTTTCAAACTGAAACCTGCTTGGCTTTATCATAAGGCTGAGTAGATCATAAAAACGCCAAATAAAAATACTAACAAAGCAACAATCTCTATACGAAAATCAAAGCATTTGAAAACCTCATTTCCATATTTTTCATTCTTAAATACGGAAATTTCTTTTCCAATATTTCTCTTTCCCAATGACAAAAAGATACAACCATGTGCAGTATGATATTTTTTGTTTTTAATCTTCACTATATAAGCATGCTTTTTGACATTAACACCACCTACTACATAACCTGCATTTTGTTCTACAATGTCGATTATTTTCCCTTTGCATTTTTCGCCAGTAAAAACAACCCTATATTTTATGTATAGAATTAATAGTGATGTGAATATAAAAATACTCCCTAAAAGCCACATTGAGTACACTCCTATAATTAAATCTTGTTCGTGTTAAATTCCAATTTGTTTATTTCTCATAATATCATACTTTGCAATTATTTACACCATTATAATCAAAAAAAATAACGCAGACAATATCTCTACCATCTGCGTCATTCCTTTCATGTCTTCTTGAAATATTTACTCCATTTTCTTTCAACTTTTACTCCAAATTTACTCCATTTTAAAAATCTGTTACGATATTTTGCGATATTCTACGATACCTTTTCATTGAAGAAAAATGTCTGTAAACCTTGATTTTCAGCGAACTTTTCAATATTTCCAAGCACTTTATTCTGTTGTGAGAATTTCTTCTCAATTATTTCATTACAATATTAATTATCTTCTTAGGAACATAAATTTCCTTCACTATATTTCCGGTCAGCTTATCTGCAATCGCCTCTTTTCCTGCTGCAATCGCCTCTTCCTTTGTAGCCTCTGCGCTGATACAAACTACGGCTTTTGTCTTGCCGTTAATCTGTACCGGAACTTCGATTTCATCGTCCTTCATTGCTTCTGCGTCTGCCTTTGGCCACTGGGTGTGGAATACAGAATCCTCATGACCGTATTCCTGCCACAGTTCTTCTGCAATGTGCGGTGCAAACGGCGCCAAAAGCTGAACAAAAGTTTCAATGGTTGCTTTATCGATACCGCCTGTCTTCTTCGCCATATCAATCAGTTTGTTGTTATATTCCATGAATCCGGAAATAACGGTGTTCAGACTGAAGCTTTCCAGACGCTGGGTAATGTCAAATACCAGCTTGTGACGAAGTTTTACCATTTCTTTTGTCTCTGCTACAGCCGCTTCTTTGCTGTCCATAGCCAGTTTCCAGAAACGGTTCAGGAAACGGTAAACACCGTCAATTCCCCGGTCATCCCACTCTGCGTCTAATTCCGGCGGTCCCACAAAGAGTTCGTAAAGTCTCAAGGAATCGCAGCCGTAATCTCTTACCAAATCATCCGGAGAAACTACATTTCCTTTGGATTTACTCATCTTGATACCATTCTTCCCGGTAATCATACCCTGGTTGAACAGTTTCTGGAACGGCTCATCAAAGTCTACCACACCGATGTCATGCAGGAACTTGGTATAGAAACGGGAATACAGAAGATGCAGTACCGCATGCTCTACTCCACCGATATACATATCTACCGGAAGATATTTATCTGCTTTTTCCTTGGATACCAGCGCTTCGTTATTTTTGCTGTCCACATAGCGCAGGAAATACCAGGAAGATCCAGCCCACTGAGGCATGGTGTTGGTTTCTCTTTTTGCCGGAGCGCCGCAGCACGGACAAGTGGTGTTCACCCAGTCTTCAATGCCTGCCAGCGGAGATTCTCCTGTACCTGTTGGTTCGTAAGATTCTACCTCCGGCAGAGTCAGTGGAAGCTGGTCTTCCGGAACGGGTACATTACCACAGTTCGGACAATGGATAATCGGAATGGGCTCGCCCCAGTAACGTTGACGGGAGAATACCCAGTCACGAAGTTTGTAGTTGACCGTCTTGCGTCCAATGCCCATTTTTTCAATCATCACAGGCGCTTCTTTTTTCAGCACTGCGGATTCCATGCCATTCCATTCACCGGAGTTAATCATAGTTCCAGAAGCCTCGGTATACGCTTCTGTCATATTTTCAATTTCTTTTCCGTCTTTGGCAATAACCTGGATAACCGGAATGTTGAATTTGGTTGCAAATTCAAAGTCACGGTCATCATGAGCCGGTACACACATAATCGCGCCGGTACCGTAATCAGCCAGTACATAATCCGACAGCCAGATAGGCATTTTTGCTCCATTTAAAGGATTGACTGCATAGCTTCCTGTAAACACACCTGTTTTCTCTTTATCCTGCAGACGGTCTACATTGGATTTCATGGAAGCGTCGTAAATGTATTTTTCTACGGCTTCTCTTGTCTCATCCGTAGCCAGTTCCTTCGCCATAGCGTGTTCCGGTGCCAGTACCATAAAGGTTGCACCGTGAAGGGTATCCGGTCTTGTGGTGTAAACAGTGATTTTTTCTTCTCTTCCTTCTACCGGGAAGTCTACTTCTGCACCATAGGATTTTCCAATCCATTCGGCCTGCATTTTCTTTACTTTTTCCGGCCAGTCCAGTTTGTCCAGGTCATCTAAAAGACGGTCTGCATATTTGGTAATTCTCAGCATCCACTGACGCAGGTTTTTCTTGGTAACTTCAGAACCACAGCGTTCACATTTGCCGTTTACCACTTCCTCGTTGGCCAAACCTGTCTTACAGGAAGGACACCAGTTAATTGGGAATTCCTTTTCATAAGCCAGGCCTTCTTTAAACATTTTTACAAAAATCCACTGCGTCCATTTATAGAAAGCAGGGTCTGTAGTATTGACTTCTCTGTCCCAGTCATAAATAGCAGCAATGTCGTTAATCTGTCTTTTAATGTTTGCAATATTGTCTGCCGTAGATTTCGCCGGGTGGACTCCCATTTTAATGGCATAGTTTTCTGCCGGAAGACCGAAAGCATCCCAACCCATAGGGTGAATCAGGTAATATCCCTGCATCATTTTGAAGCGGCTCCACACGTCAGAGATTACATATCCTCTCCAGTGTCCTACATGAAGTCCGTTTCCTGACGGATATGGAAACATATCCAGACAATAATATTTTGGTTTGTTTCCGTCCTCTACGTTGACTGGGTGTTCCTCCCAGTTTTTACGCCATTTCTGTTCAATCGCCTTATAATTATAAGGTACTGCCATAATTTCTTCCTCCTTCACATCAAAAAATGCCCTTCCGTCTCCTCTTTAGAGACGAAAGGGCTAATATTCCGTGGTACCACTCTAATTCGCAGACTCTTTTGCGTCTGCGCACTCCTTTTTCTGTAACGGGAAATCCCGCCCGTATCTACTTGTGACTGTTTGGGTCTGTTCAATCCGGGAACTCCGAGGCGAGTTGGGAATCCTGCATACCTGCCTTGCACCACCCGGCAGCTCTCTTTCTCTTCGTTTTCCACGTTTCTATGCGGTGTTTCTTAATACTCCTCTTCAACGCTTTTCCTTATAAAGCTATTACACATTTTACCCAGTGATTGCCCCTTTGTCAACCCCTGCACGCCTTTTTTCTACTCCTGTTCCTCTTCTCCCATGGAAACAACGGAGCACACCGTATTTCCGGGCAGGAAACTAAGGCTTAGGGTATCTCCCGGATTATAAGCAATCACCTCCGGAAACTCGGTAACCGGAATATCAAAAATCAGCGTGCCTTCCAGTTTCTGAGCCCCTTCCTCTGGAGGAGTAAGGACCAAATCCGTATCATCAAAGGTCACATAAAAGTGTGAATTTCCGTCAAGAACAGCCTGGGCAATTTTTTCAATCTTTCCGGTAACTTTATATGCCTCCTCTGTCTTTCCCTTTGTACTTTCACCACCGTCTGCTTCCAGCAGTTTTTCATAATTTTTTTCACACTCTTCCACCGTATCTCCAATGGCCACCGTCTGATATTTCTGAACATTCACCATGGCATACTTTTTCACCAGGCCCGCTCCATCCTTTAAGGCTATAAAGTACGTCGGCTGGTCGGAAATGTTCAGAAGAAGCGGAAAAGCCGCCTCATATTTCAGGTTCTGCACCTGTCCTTCCGCAGAGTCCATGGCAGAACGCTCCTGAGCGCCGTCACACACATAATACCGGGTTTCCATCGTTCTCTGATTCATCAGCACAAAACCTACATTGGACTTGTCACCGCTGACCGAGGTCACGCCTGTGTACACCCACACATCATCCTCTAAGGCCAGGTAGTTAAATCCGTCTGTGGTTTTCAGACATCCCTTCTGTCCCAGAATGCTGTTAAAAAATCCGTTTTTCAGCATACCGTGGTAATTATACAGTTCCAGAAGAAGGTCCGAAGGATAGGCCCGGTCCACCCACTGAGGGCAGTCCTCGATTTTGTATTCTGTCGTTTCTCCTGTCTGAGCATTACACAGTATGACTTTTCCAATAGTCTGACCGCCGAAAAGCCCAATATTAAATTTTTTCACCGGACAAATCCAGTAAGGTGTACCATCGTCATCAATCTCAAAACTCAACTGGTCAAACATATAAGTGGGATACCGGAATCTCAGATGACGGTAAATATTTCGGTTAAAGTATTCCGATTCCGAATATTTAATGGGCTTATCCAGCTTTACCAGTTCCGTATCCTGGGTTGCCATATCAATGCGGATATAAGCTGGAATCCCCTCTTTCTGATTTGTCAGCCATTTAATTCCGTTGGCGTAAACCAAAGGGGAGACACGATAAGGCTGTCCCTGGTAATTAATCTGGGAATACAGACTGCTCACCTCAAACTGTGACACCATGTCCACCATACTTCCCATTTTTCTGTTTCCCAGAAGTTCTGCCGACTCCTTATCCAAAAGGGGAATCTGGTCATAACTGATTTCTTTAATATCTTCTGCAAAATCCCGTTCTTCGGGTGTTACCAGCTTTTGGTATTTCTTTGCATTGATAATAGGGGATGACAAAAGAGCCCCTGCCCCATATACCACTGCAATAGCCAGAATCACAAAGATTCCTCCCTTTAGCACCTTGTTGGTCCGCAGTTCCTGCACACTGGAAATCCGCTTTTTGAATCCATACAGCACCAGCACTGCCACAACCAGGGCTCCCAGAAAGAACCAGAAACCGCTTTCGTGAATGTTGACTGCCGGCAAGGTGACATAGTAATACAAAAATGCCAGAACCAGAAGCGTCAAACCTGCTGCAATTTTCTTTTTCATAGTTTTACCATACCTTTCCAAGCAGATTTTTCTGCTTTGTTCCTCATTGTAGCATGCCCGGCACACAGTTTCAACAATCCGGGGGCAAGTTCCTATAAAGGTTACATAAAGATGACCGAATTTTACAAGACTCTCCTTTAGAAAGCGTTCACGTCAAACGGGACTGCCGCAGCAGCCCCGTTTTTACAATATCACTTCTGTTTTTTGTTGTTTTCTATTCCTCTTCTGCCTTTGCACGGGCTTCAATTTCTCTTTCCTGAATATCAGAAGGCGCCTGTTCATAGCGGGCAAATTCATAGGAGAATAATCCGCTTCCGCCTGTCATGGAACGCAGGTCTGTGGAGTATCCGTAAATGGACAGCATAGGAACGTCTGCTTCTACAATGGTATTGCCCTTATGTGCAGGGTCTGGATTCATGCCGAGCACACGGCCTCTTCTCTTGTTTAAATCCCCCATCACATCACCAGTGAATTTATCCGGTACACTGACTTTCATAGAAACAATAGGTTCCAGAAGAATGGGAAACGCTTCCATAAATCCTTTCTTAAATGCCTGAATGGCAGCAGTCTTAAATGCCATTTCGGAAGAGTCTACCGGGTGGTAAGAACCATCATACAGCGTAGCTTTCACACCCACTACCGGATATGCAGCAACCGGGCCTCTTAACACAGATTCCTGAATACCTTTTTCCACTGCAGGGAAGTAGTTCTTGGGAACTGCGCCGCCAACAACAGTCTGTTCAAATACATACGGTGTTTCCAAATCACCGGAAGGTTCAAAAGTCATTTTCACATGACCGTACTGACCGTGACCGCCGGACTGTTTTTTATACTTGTATTCTACATCTGCTTTTTTACGGATGGTTTCTTTGAAAGGAACCCTGGGCTCAGAAAGCACAATGTCTACTTTGTAACGTTCTTTCAGCTTGCTGACTACAATATCCAGGTGCTGCTCGCCGATACCGTACAGCAGGGACTGATGATTCTGGGAATCGTTTACTGCTTTCAAAGTCAAATCTTCCTGCATCATCTTGGACAGCGCCTGAGACACCTTATCCTCATCACCTTTGTTTACGGTTTTATAGCGTTTATAAGTATAAGGAACGGAAAGTTCTGTTTTCCCATAAAGGATAGGGGTATTTTTTACTGCCAGAGTATCTCCGGTTGCCACTGTATTTAATTTGGCAATGGCTCCGATATCACCTGCATGCAGTTCCGGCACTTCTATGGGTTTGGAACCTTCCAGTACATACAGCTTATTCAGTTTCTCTTCCGTTTCTTTTCCCGTATTGTACAGCGTGTCATCGCCCTTGATAACACCGGAGCAGACTTTGATAAGCGAATATTTACCCAGGAAGGGGTCTACAATGGTTTTAAATACATAGGCAGATTTTGCCTTTGTAAAGTCATAATTTGCCTGATAAATTTCGTTTGTCTTTGTGTTCATACCGGCACAGGCTTTCTGATCCGGACTTGGGAAATAGCCGCAGATGTCATCTAACAGATTGGCTACACCCTGAATGTTTATGGCAGAACCCATACACACCGGAACAATGCTGCCGTCTGAAATGTTGGTTTTTAAGGCAGCGGAAACTTCAGCTACGGAGAAGGCTTCTCCTGCAAAATAACGGTCCATAAATTCTTCACTGATTTCTGCTACGGATTCCATCAGCGTTTCGTGGTATTTCTCCAGATATTCCTCCAGATATTCCGGTACCGGGCATTCCTTCTTCTGCCCTCTTTCAATGTATCTGCGGCCTGCCTGTTTCACGATGTTGACATAGCCCACAAATTTGCCGTCCTCACGGATAGGCATGTGAAGAGGTGCGATTTTCTTACCGTAAAGTTCAGTCAAATCTTCTACCACCTGACGGTAACTGACATCATCCATATCCATCTCTGTCACAAAGAACATTCTGGGAAGATTGTATTTCTCACACAATTCCCATGCTTTCTGGGTTCCCACCTGAATGCCGCTCTTTCCGGAAACCACAATAATTGCAGCATCGGCTGCTGCCACCGCTTCTTCCACTTCCCCCACAAAGTCGAAGTATCCCGGTGTATCCAATACATTAATCTTTACTTTTCCCCATTCAATGGGAACTACAGATGTCGTAATAGAGAATTTTCTCTTTATCTCCTCTTTATCATAATCACTGACGGTGTTTCCATCTGTCACTTTCCCCAAGCGGCTTGTAATACCTGATAAATAAGCCATTGCCTCTGCCAGACTTGTTTTTCCGGCACCCCCATGGCCGAGCAGGACCACATTTCTAATTCTGTCGGTTCTAAAAACGTCCATATGTAATACCTCCCAAATTTATTATGTGTATATTTTACTAAAAATCTTTCAAAATTTCAAGTATTTTATTCAAATTAAACAAGTTATTTTGTTTTTTCGCTTTAACGCGCGAAATCATTGACTTTTTCTCTCACCTGTCATAAAATGATACTGTTTGACAGGATATTTATAAGATAGAAGGAGTTAAAATACATGGAAACCACAACCATTGGTTTTATCGGTCTGGGGCTTATCGGCGGCTCCATTGCCAAAGCAATACGAAAATTTCACCCGGGATATCAGATTCTGGCCTATAATCGTACAAAAGATGTGCTGGAGGACGCGGTCTTTGACGGCATTGTAGATATTGCCTGCACGGAACGTGACACCCGCTTTGCCCTCTGTGACTATATCTTCCTCTGTGCTACAGTGGACTACAATCTGGAGTGCCTCCCCTGGCTGAAGCAGACCATTCGCCCGGGATGTATTCTCACAGATGTGGGCAGTGTAAAAGGAGAAATTCACAAAAAAATTACAGCGCTTGAAATGGCGGGAAATTTCATTGGCGGACATCCCATGGCAGGAAGTGAGAAAACGGGATATGAACATTCCACGGACCATCTTATTGAAAATGCCTACTATATACTCACCCCTTCCGAAGAAGTGGGACTGGACAAAATCGGCAGATACACCGAACTGGTTTCCTCTATCGGCTCTCTGCCCATGATTCTCACCTGGGAGGAGCACGACTACATTACCGCCTGTGTCAGCCATCTGCCTCACATTGTGGCCGCCTCTCTTGTGAATGTGGTACAGAAGCTGGATTCTCCTCTGGAACACATGAAAACCATTGCGGCGGGAGGTTTTAAGGACATCACCAGAATTGCCTCTTCCTCCCCTCACATGTGGCAGCAAATCTGTCTGGAAAATCCGGAACACATTTCCAAAGTTCTGGACGAATACATCCGTCTCATTGTGCAGGCCAAGTACCTGGTAGACCAAAAAGATGCGGATGGACTGTATGATATGTTTGCAAACTCCAGAGATTACCGCAATTCCTTCAGTGACGCCCCCAGCGGTCCTCTGAAGAAGTCCTTTACCCTGTACTGCGATGTGGTAGATGAGACAGGGGCTATTGCTACCATTGCCACCATTCTCTCCATGAACAGTATCAGCATTAAAAATATCGGGATTCTTCACAACCGGGAGTTTGAAGACGGGGTTCTGAAAATTGAATTTTATGATGAGGAAGCCCAGAAGCAGGCGGCAGAACAGTTGAAGAAACGAAATTACATCATTTACGAAAGATAAACAGGAGGTGGCCTATGAGGTTTACAAAATCAGCGCCCTTAAAAGGCGAAATTACGGTTCCGGGAGATAAATCCATTTCTCACCGGGCTATTATGCTGGGTTCTCTTTCTGAGGGTACTACGGCTGTTACCAATTTTCTGGAAGGTGCGGACTGCCTCTCTACCATAAATTGTTTCTGCAGCATGGGCATTGAGATTTCCCGAACGGAAAGTGAAATTCTCATACACGGCAGGGGACTTCACGGACTTCTGGCGCCTGCTTCTGTCCTGAACGTAGGGAACAGCGGAACTACCATGCGCCTGCTGTCCGGTATTCTGGCAGGACAGAACTTCACAACGGAACTGACCGGAGATGCTTCTATTCAGAAACGACCTATGGCCCGGGTTATCACACCGCTGACTTTCATGGGCGGCTCTGTGGAAAGTCTGCGCGGCAATGGCTGCGCTCCTCTTTGCATTACCGGAAAACACTTAAAAGGCATTCACTACCAATCTCCCGTCAGTTCCGCACAGGTGAAATCCTGCGTACTTCTGGCCGGACTTTATGCAGAAGGGGAAACTACGGTGACAGAGCCTTTTCTCTCCAGAAACCATTCCGAGCTTATGCTGCGTTCCTTTGGAGCCGAAATTTTCAGTGAAGGAACAACGGTTTCTATACAGCCGGAGCCAAAGCTTACAGGACAGAAAGTAGTTGTTCCGGGCGATATTTCTTCGGCAGCGTACTTTATTGCGGCGGCTCTTCTCATCCCCGGCTCAGAACTGCTGATTAAAAATGTGGGAATCAATCCTACCCGTGACGGGATTTTGAAGGTCTGCGCGCAAATGAATGCGGATATCCAGGTTTTAAATCCGCGTGTTCAGTGCGGCGAGGACGTGGCTGATTTGCTGGTGAAACACAGTTCTTTAAAGGGTACGGTCATCGAAGGAGCTCTGATTCCTACTTTGATTGATGAATTGCCTGTTCTGGCCGTTCTGGCCGCCTTTGCCGAGGGCACGACCATGATTCGGGACGCACAGGAATTGAAGGTAAAGGAGTCCAATCGGCTGGATATTATGGTACATCACCTGTCTGCTATGGGGGCTGACGTTGTACCTACTGAAGACGGTATGATCATTACAGGCGGCAAAACACTTTATGGAGCTGTTCTGGACAGTCATCTGGACCACCGTATTGCCATGGCTTTTGCCATTGCAGGCATGGCGGCAGAGGGAGAAACAGAGATTGCCAGGGCAGACTGTGTGAATATCTCCTATCCGGGGTTTTATAAAGACCTGGAGAAGCTGGCATAGAAAAAGGGAAAGAAAAAGCGAAGGACTCTGTAAACTGTAAAGTCCCTCGCTTTTTTCTTTATTCTATCAGCATCGCATCTCCAAAACTAAAGAACCGATACCGCTCCTTCACGGCTTCCTCATAAGCCGCCATAATATGGTCTTTCCCAGCCAACGCGGAAACCAACATCAAAAGTGTGGATTCCGGAAGATGGAAATTAGTAATCAGGGCATCTATCATCTTAAACTGATATCCCGGATAAATGAAAATTTCCGTCCAGCCGCTTTTGGCCTGGAGCATTCCGTTTTCATCTGTAGCAGACTCCAGAGTTCTGCAGCTGGTAGTGCCCACAGAAATCACTCGTCCCCCATTTTTTTTCGTATCATTAATGAGTTTCGCCTGCTCTTCTTCTACCACATAAAACTCGGAATGCATATGATGTTTCTCCACATCATCTACCTTTACAGGCCGAAAGGTTCCAAGCCCCACATGAAGCGTCACATGGGCGATGTTTACTCCCATATCCTGGATTTGCTGCAGCAATTCTTTCGTAAAGTGAAGTCCCGCAGTAGGAGCCGCAGCGCTTCCTTCGTTTTTTGCATAGACGGTCTGGTAGCGCTCTTTATCCTGCAGTTTATGGGTAATATAAGGAGGCAGGGGCATCTCACCCAGCTGATCCAGTATTTCTTCAAAAATCCCCTCATAGGAAAACTGAATGAGACGGTTTCCCTCTTCTACAATATCCAGCACTTCTCCGATTAAAAGTCCATCTCCGAAGCTGATTTTTGTGCCCGGCTTTGCTTTTTTACCGGGTTTTACCAAAGTTTCCCAGATATTGTTCTCTTTTCTCTTTAAAAGAAGAATTTCAATTCCTGCATCTGTGCCTATTTTACTTCCGTACAGGCGGGCAGGAATTACACGGGTGTCATTAATCACCAGACAGTCTCCAGGCTTCAGATAATGCACAATATGCTTAAAATCTGTATGCTGGATTTCTCCGCTCTTTTTGTCCAAATGCATCAGCCTGGAAGAAGAACGGTCCACCAAAGGGTCCTGGGCAATCAATTCTTCAGGTAAATCATAATAAAAATCTGCTGTTCTCATGGCTTACTTCCCTTCTTGTATAAAATGCCGCAAAAATATCATAAGAAAAGACTGCTACGCCGCAGTCTCTTCCAAGTTCTCTTAAATCCTATTATAATATACCACATCTTCTGCCAGAAGTATAGCCTTGTTTTCCTTTATTTCTACAATGTTGGCACAGCAGTTGGGCGGCACGCACCCGTGCCAGAAATTTTCTATACCGGCGTCTTCATACACATTCTGCAAAAGTGCTCTTACCATACAGCCGTGGGCTGTAATCAGAATGGTTTTGTCCTGCAGGTCTTCTCTGGCAGTCAGTTCCTTCCAGAAATCTTTTGCTCTGGCACAGGCCTGAACAATTTCTTCGCCGCCTTTTGGTGCCTGATATACCTCAATATGATGAAAAAAATTATCCAGCATATCCTGAGGCAGAAGGGCAGATTCTCTGCCCTCCCATTCTCCAAAAGAAATTTCCCGAATTCTGGCGTCCTCATACACCGGCACCTGGCGATCCCTCAGGATATACATGGCTGTGTCTTTTGCCCGCTTTAAAGGGCTGGTAAAACAGCAGGCAAATGGAATCTCTTTTAATGCCTCTGCCGTCTGTTTTGCCATTTCAATACCCTTTTCATTCAGATTGGTATCCGACACCCCCTGCAGTCTTTTCTGCACATTCCATTCTGTCTCTCCGTGACGGATAATATATAATTTCATGGATGGACTCCTTTTATTTACGCAGTTCGATTCCCAAACCTTCCAGTCCGTTAAGAATCTTCTTCATCGCTGCATTTACATCTGCGTCTTCCAGTGTTCTGTCTTTTGCACGGAAGGTTACAGAGTAAGCAACGGATTTATAGCCGCTCTTAATCTGGCTTCCTTCGTAAATATCAAAAAGCTGATAACTCTCCAGAATCTTGCCGCCTCTTTGGGCAATAATCTGCTCAATCTGTCCGGCCAGCACCTCTTTCGGCACGACCATACTGATATCACGGCTGACTGCCGGGAATTTCGCAATGCCTTCATATTTTCTGTCAAAGGTTGCATATTCCAGAATTGCCGGAATATCCAATACAGCCACATAAGCCTTTTCTCCGATTCCATAAGAAGCAGCTACCGTTGGATGTACCTCGCCCATGTAACCGACAACGGTTCCGTCATAAATAATTTCTGCCTGACGTCCCGGGTGCAGGAACGGCTTTCCAGCCTTCGGATTGTATTCTTCTTTCTTATGCATACCAATTTTATCCAGGAATTCCTCTACCACGCCTTTCATGGAGAAGAAGTCTCCTGCGCCATACATACCCAGAGTAAACATCATGCGCTCTTCCGGAAGCTCCGTAAGAGGCAGGCTCTCTGGCAGGTAAATATTTCCTAATTCATACAAACGCACATCTTTGTTTCTTCTCTTGTAGTTGGTTCCCAGAGAAGTCAGCATACCGTTTAAGGAAATGGTTCTCATAATGCTGAAATCTTCTCCCAATGGGTTGGAAATCACAATGGCTTTTCTCAGTTCATGGTTTTCCGGAATCAGCAGCTTATCAAATACCTTCGGACTCTCAAAAGAATAGCAGTATCCCTGTGAAAAGCCGTTGAATTCTGCCATATCTCTGGCTACCTGCTCAATACGCAGCTTAAAAGGCAGTTTTCCTGTCGTAGCCTCTCCCCTTGGAAGGGTGGTTGGAATATTGTCATAGCCGTAGAAACGCGCCACTTCCTCTGCCAAATCTGCCATGCGGAAAATATCGTGGCGGAACGTAGGAGCAACAATTTCATTTGCAGCTGCATCGTATACCAGTTCTACTTTTTCCAGATATTCCAACATCTGCTCCTTTGTCAAATCCGTACCCAGAAGGTCATTGATTTTTTCCGGATCAAAAGCCACTCTTACGGGTTCTTTCTTTTTAGAGTAAACGTCTACCATACCGCCTACCACTTCACCGCAGCCACATTCTTCAATCAGCTGGCAGGCTCTGTCAATGGCTGCCTGTGCATTGTTAGGGTCTAAGCCCTTTTCAAATTTACCGGAAGCGTCTGTACGAAGTCCCACTTTTTTGCTGGAAAGACGAATATTTACGCCATCAAAGCAAGCCGCTTCCAGAAGTACGGCAGAGGCATTTTCGGTAATCATAGAATTTTCACCGCCCATAATACCAGCAATGCCAACCGGTTTCTTGCCGTCGCAAATCATCAATACGGATTCATCTAAGGTGCGTTCCTGTCCGTCCAGAGTTACGAATTTTTCGTCTTTTTGAGCACGGCGGACAACGATTTCCTGATTTTCAATGGTCGCCATGTCATAGGCATGCATAGGCTGTCCAAACTCTTCCATAACATAATTGGTAATGTCTACAAAGTTGTTAATAGGGCGAATACCATTGGCAGCCAGACATCTCTGCATCCATTTTGGAGAAGGTCCGATTTTTACGTTTTTTACCACTCTCGCACAGTAACGGGAGCACAAATCTGTATCTTCTACACGAACTTTGATATAATCGTGAGCGTCTTCGCTGTTTCCCTTCACCTCCACAACCGGCGGCTGGAAGTTCTTCCCAAAAGTTGCTGCAGCCTCTCTTGCAATTCCGATAACGCTGTAGCAGTCTACACGGTTAGAAGTGATTTCGTATTCAAAAACCACATCGTCCAAACCAAGCGCATGAATGGCACTGCTGCCTACCTCTGCATCTTCCGGGAAAATGTAAATGCCGTTTTCCGGTGCTTCCGGGTAAAATTCTGTAGTAGAACCCAGTTCTTCAATAGAGCACATCATACCGCAGGACTGGATTCCTCTCAGCTTTCCGGTCTTGATTTTGATTCCTCCCGGTGTCTTTTTCCCATCATGGCCGCCTGCCACACGTCCGCCATCTAAAACTACAGGAACCTTATCTCCTTCTTTTACGTTTGGCGCACCCGTGACAATCTGAATGGTCTCGGCTCCGATATTCACCTGGCAAATAATCAGTTTATCTGCGTCCGGATGTCTCTCGATTTTCTCAATCTGTCCGATTACAATTTTTTCCAAATCTGCGTCCAGCTTTTCAAAGCCTTCCACCTTTGTTCCTGATAACGTCATTGCGTCTGTATATTCCTGAGCCGTAACGTCCAAATCAGGCACATATTTTTTAATCCATGATAAAGATGTATTCATTCTTCTCTCTCCTCCTAGAACTGACGTAAGAATCTTGTGTCGTTTTCATACAGCAAACGCATATCGTCAATTTCGTATTTCAGCAACGCGATACGTTCCAGCCCCACACCAAAGGCAAAACCGGTGTACTCTTCCGGGTCAATGCCGCACATTTCCAGTACATGAGGATGTACCATACCACAGCCTAAAATTTCAATCCAGCCGGAACCTTTACAAAAACGGCAGCCCTTTCCACCGCATTTGAAGCAGGAAACGTCCACCTCTGCGCTTGGCTCTGTAAATGGGAAATGGTGCGGACGGAATTTCGTCTTTGTCTCCGATCCGAACAATTCTTTGGCAAACTCTTCCAGAGTTCCCTTTAAGTCTGCAAAAGTAATGTGTTTGTCAATTACCAGTCCTTCAATCTGGTGGAAGGAAGGAGAATGGGTAGCATCTACCTCGTCAGAACGGAACACTCTTCCCGGTGCAATCATACGGATAGGCAGTTTTCCTTCTTCCATAACACGGGCCTGTACCGGAGAAGTCTGGGTACGAAGCACAATGTTTTTGTTAATGTAGAAAGTATCCTGCTCATCTTTTGCCGGATGTCCCTCCGGAATATTCAGTTTTTCAAAGTTGTATAAGTCGTATTCCACTTCCGGACCTTCTACCACTTCATACCCCATACCAATAAAGATTCTCTCTACTTCTTCCAGGGCAATGGTATTTGGATGTCTGTGTCCCACTTCCATTTTCTTTGCGGGAAGGGTAACATCAATGACTTCCTCTTTCAATTTTTGTTCCAGAGCAGCTGCTTCCAGTTTCTTCTTGGTTTCTTCCAAAAGTTCTTCAAGTTCTGCTCTTGTCTCATTGACCCACTGTCCAACCTTTGGTCTTTCTTCGGCAGTTACATCCTTCATACCCTTTAATACAGCTGTCAGTTCTCCTTTTTTTCCTAAAAATGCAACACGCACTTCGTTTAATTTGTCCAGGCCATCTGATTCCTGAATGCGCTTGCGGGCTTCCGCTTGAATACGCTGTAATTTTTCTCTCATGATATTCTCCCTTCTGTATCATAACAAAGCCATTTTATGAAACAAAAAAACTCCGCCCCAAAAGGGACGAAGTCAAATTCCGTGGTACCACCCTTGTTCCTGTCAAAACAATCAACAGGCACTCGTATCTGTTTAACGCACAGTCACGTCATTTCTTACTCTTCCGCTTATACAGAATTTAGGAAATGCAACTCCGGTGGGAACTTCAATATCTGTCTGAACTGAAGAGAGCTTTCAGCCGATGACTCTCCTTCTCTGGCAGGAAACAAATATCTACTTACACTTTCCTTGTCTTTGTCATATCTGACCTATATTGTAGCCACTTTCTCAGTTTCTGTCAAGAATTTCTTTTTTCTTTTCTGTTCCTTCTCCGGCAGCTGCCTTTTTCTCCGGCTCTTCTTCCTCCTCCGACCTGGTCAGCTGATAATATTCCCGCCGTATGGCTTCTCTGGCTGCATCATGAACCCTGCGAAATTTTTCTTCAAAATAATGGTTTATCTGCGCCCCAATCATCACAAACATCATACAGAAATACAGCCACAGCAGAACCAGCACAATGGTGGTCATACTTCCGTACATATTGGTAGCGCCGTTGTAAACGTCAATGTAAATAGAAAAACAAAAAGAAAATCCGGACCAACACAAAGAAGAAAATACGGCTCCCGGAAACTGGCTCCAGAAGGTCGCTTTTCTGTTTGGAATAAATTTATATATCAGCAGGAAAACCAGACACAACATGCTTAAGGTAATCACCACACGCATACTGATAATCATTCCCACCAGCTTATCCAGAAACGGAAGGCGCTTACTCAGTTCTCTCTGCAGACTGTTTCCAAAAACCTGCAGCGTCAGGGTCAATACAATAGCAAGGACAAACACCAGCGTATAAAAGACTGCACGGATTCTGGTTACAATATAATTACGGGTCTCTTCCACCTGATAAATACAGTTGAATCCATTGGTTAAAGCCTGAATCCCCTTACCGGCAGACCACATAGCCATAACTGCGGAAACAGGCACAACACCCAGAGACTTTTCATAGACCTCGCCTACAATGCCCCGGATAAAACTGTCAAAATTTTCCGGACATATCTGCATTACAGCCTGTATCACTTCTTCTCTTGTCAAAGGAGTATACTTTACAGAGGTCATCAAAAGCAGCATAAAAGGGATAAAGGAAAGTATAATAAAATAAGCGGCCTGAGCTGCGTAGGCTGTAGTATGATTTCTGCTCATGCTGTTTGTAAAGCCTATAACGGTATCCACCGCTTTTCTGAATCGTTTCATACAGACTCCCCTCTGTTCCTTTTCACACAATTTCGCCAATTATATCACGAATCTGCTCACTTGACAACCTGGTTCAAATTTCCGATTTCAATATCTTTGTAAAAATACTGCAGAATTTCCTCCCAGTTTTTCCCCTGGGCAGCCATGCCTTTCGCGCCGTTCTGGCTCATACCCACACCATGTCCGTAACCTCCGCCGCTTATCTCCCATCCCTCTGTCACACCTTCCGTATTCTTCTGCTCCTGCAAATCAAAATAAGCGCTGGGCAAAAGCGTACCTCCCCTGGCCTCAGAACCATCCTGCCGAATAATGGTTGCTCCTACAGGCGCCAGCAGAGAACGGATGTCATATTCGCTGCGGCACTCTTTTATGCCTTTATCTGTATGGACAGCCAGCTTCAGAACGGCATCTCCCTCTCCTTTCTCCCGGATTTCCAATGCCTCTACGGCTTTTACCTCCGGATAAAGCTTCTGCACATTTGACAAAACGGTTTCTTTTGCCACAGATACCTTCCATTTGTACCAGGGTTCTGCTGCATCATAACTGCATGCCACACTCTGCAGATAAGAGGAGGGGGCAGAAGCCTCCCATACCTCGTCCGTACTGGTCTTTCCGTGAGAGGTAGAAAAATAATAGGCGCAGATGGGCGCCCCGTCACTCAGCAGAATCTTTCCCGCCGTGTTTTCTACTGCTTTGGTACTGCTCTCCGCCTCCGGGCTGTTCTGATACACCTGAAAGGCCACACTGTCGTCTACCTGCGCGCCCAAATCCTCCAGCTTGCTTTCCTGCATCTGTACACTGGCATAGGTACGGGCGCAGACCGCCTGGGCTTTCAGCGCCTCCTCCGGATAGGATGCAGGCATTTCACTGGGAACCACACCGCAGAGGTACTCTTCCAGGGGCAGCGTATTTACCATACGCAGCCCCTTCTCTTCCCGGTATACTGTCAAACTGCCGCGATACCGGGGGTTTCCCTGGCCCCGTTCTATGGAAAGCAGCTCTATCCGGCTGTCTTCTTCTAAAGGCTTCAGGGACAAAGTTCCATCCGAAATCTGCGGGCTGTCTGCATCCAAAGTCAGAATTTCCCCATCGGGAATCTGTTGAGACTCTGCCCCTTCCAGTTCATAATTCCCGTGCACTTTCAAAGAAATCTGTTCATGAAAATAGCTTTGATACCCTGACGTCATGAGCAGTACCTTGATGTCCGGTCCTTTTCCATAGGTTTCCTGCACATCTGCGGCGGCCGACTGTGTCTGCTGACTGTCTTCCTGTGCTGTCTGTTCCTGCTGCTTTTGTGCATGCTCTTCTTCAGCCTGCTGTTCAGGCTGAAATTTTGTCCCTGCGCTTGCCCATTCATTCTCCCTTAAAGCATACTCCTTCAGAATTTCTTTCCCGGCATTTGCTTGCTTCTCTCCCGCCTTTCCTGCACACCACACAATCAAAATTCCTACCAGAGCAGCTCCGATAATCAGGAGTTTCCATTTTAATTTTTCTTTCCAGTTCATATTCCTAATATATGTGGGAAATTCCTTTTCCATACGCCAGAAAGGGTCCCGATTTCGGAACTCTTTCTTTTTTGCTTTATTTTTCTGATGAGAACTTGTACACCGTTACCGTATCGTATTTTTCTCCCGCTTTTAATACAGAACTCTGAAACGCCGGCTGATTGCAGGCATCTGGATAGTATTGGGTTTCCATACAGAAGCCGCCCCGTTTTTCATAAACACAGCCTTCTTTTCCGTTTTCTTTCTCAATAAAGTTACCGATATAGAACTGCATGCCCGGAAGGTCTGTGAAAACTTCCATCTCAATACCGGATTCTTTGCAGACAATTTTTGCCGCCTGCTGCAATTCTCCTTTTTCACGGCAGAGGGCATAATTATGGTCATAGCCGCCCAAAAGTTTCAGCTGTTCAAAGTCAGCTTCCACATCCTGTCCAATGGTCTTTGGCTTAGTAAAGTCCATAGGTGTCCCTTTTACCGGAAGAATTTCTCCTGTAGGAATGGCTTCGCTGTCGCTGACCGGTGTGTATTCCGGTGCAAAAATCTGCACCACATGATTCAGCATAGCCTCTGCACCTGCTTTATGTCCGGCCAGATTGAAGTAAGAATGATTGGTCATATTCACAACCGTATCCATATCCGCACTTCCTTCATAATGCAGCACAATCTCATTTGCTTCTGTCAGCTCATAAGTCACATACCCGGTATAATTTCCCGGAAATCCCTGGTCACCGTCCGGACTTAAAATTCCGAAGGTAACACTGTTTTTTTCTTCATTGATTTCTGTTACATTCCATACACGGGTGCGGTACCAGTTGGGACCGCTATGTAAATTGTTTTTATTGTCATTGACGGCCAGCTGATATTCCTTCCCATTGATGGTAAATTTTGCAGCTTTGATACGATTTCCGTTTCTTCCCACCACGGCGCCGAAATGCCCTGGATTATCATAGTATCCTTCTGCACTGTCATATCCCAATACCACATCCCGAAGGTGTCCGTCCCTATCCGGCACCAGTACTTTTACCAGCGTGGCTCCAAAGTCACTGACCGCTATAGTCATATGATTCTCATTTGTAATCTCGTATAAAAAAACCTCCCGGTTGTCCGGACTTTTCCCGAATAACTGTTTCTGAATCCCCATGTTTCTCTACCTGCTTTCCTGTTAATGTTTAAAAATTCTGTTTTTTCATATGAAAAAAACCCTTTTCAGGGTCTTATTTTTTATCCCAGAGTGCCGTTTCCCATCTTCTGACTCCTAGCTTATGCTAGGTGGGCAACCGCAGCCGAATCTTCTGTCTTCCGCTGCACAATGACGGCCTGACATCTGAGACGGCAATATAGGAATCCCGTTTAAAGTAATGTAGGTTCAAAATAAATGGGAGCCTCGTACACCCCAGGACTTTTCTTAATTGTTATTATACTCTAGTATATGAAATATTTCAACAAAAATGCGCCAATTCACACAGAAAAATTTAACAACTTTTTAACCACGACTGCGCTTTTCCAGATATTCCAGGCAAATATTTCTGATTTCTTCCATTCGCCCTCTGGTCACTTCTGACGCATATGCCATGCGGTCAATGTTGTGATTTACATAGTCATGCTCCAGAATATATCGGAAACTGGAGGGAAAGTTCAAGTCAAAAATAAAGGCCAGGTAAGAAATCCACATATCGAGATGTGTGGTTCGCTCTCCTCTTAAAATGCACCGGTTTTCTCGGATTGCTTCCAGAATATTATCGGAAACCGTTTCTTTCTCCACAACCTCCTTTGACACATCAAAATGTGCTTCGAGGCTTTCTGTAGCCTTCACCCGGAAATTGTCCAGTTTGTCCGCATCCCGGATAATCCTGCAGTGAAGAAGCGCTCTCTCATCTGCAATTTCAGGCAGCGCATAGCGGGAATGATTGGCAATGGCCTGACGGATAAGCTCATCATATTCCTGAGTCTCAAGGAACTTCCGAATCATACCCTCCTGAAACAACACCTGCACACCAAAATCCGCATGATCCATAATGTTGTCATCATAGCTGTTGTATTTCTTCAGCTGCTCAAACCGGCCGATATCATGAAGCAAGGCAATCAAAAGTGCCAGCTGCGTATCCTCTTGGGAAAGCCTCTCATGCCTGCAGATATATTCCGCTGCGTCCACTACACAGAACGTATGAATTCTCTTTAATTTGATTTTTTCATCCTTCTGGTCATAGGACTGCAGATATTCCCGAAAACTTTTCTTCGCATACTCCAGGTCAATTTTTTCCATATTCTCTCCTCTTTCTGCCGAAGCATTCTCATACACCCAGGATTTCTTTCACAGCCTGCGGCATTTCCTCTGCTGCGATTACCCGGTCATGGAGAACCGGTGCTGTGCGAATTTCTTCAATAGCTTTTGGCACTCTTACTCCGGCAATCCGGGACAACTGGTCTACCAGCTCAAAATCAGACAGGGCGTCGTATTTTCCATCAATGGAATTCATCACACTTCTGGTAAACTTAAACGGACTTGCTGTAGAAGCGATTACGGTCTTTGTCTCGTCTTTGGTCTCCTGACGGTATTTTTCGTAAACCGCCTCAGCCACTGCCGTATGGGTATCCATAACATAACCTGTTTCTTCATACAGTCTGCGGATAGCCCCGGCTGTTTCTTCCTCTGTGGCATAGTTTCCGTAAAATTCCTGAAGATTCTGCTTCATTTCATCCGTAATTTCATACTTTCCGTCTTTCGCCAGACCCTCCATAAGCCGGCTGTTTTTCTCTGGGTCATTTCCGGCAATACGGTAAATCAGCCTTTCCAGATTGCTGGAAATTAAAATATCCATGGAAGGTGAATTCGTAAGCATAAATGCTCTGTTCCTGTCATAGCAGCCAGTGGAAAAGAAATCATAAAGAACTTTATTTTCATTGGAGGCACAGATAAATTTTCCAAGGGGCAAACCCATAAGTTTTGCGTAATAAGCTGCCAGAATATTTCCAAAATTTCCGGTAGGCACTACCACATTGATTTTCTCACCCTCATGGATTTTTCCTTCTGCCAGAAGTTTTCCGTAAGCATAGACATAGTATACCACCTGTGGAACTAGACGGCCGATGTTAATCGAGTTTGCAGAAGAAAACTGAAAACCTGCTGCATCCAGCTGCGCTGCCAGTTCTTTGTCGTTAAACATTTTCTTCACACCAGTCTGGGCATCATCAAAATTCCCGGTAATTCCCACTACATAAGTATTTTTCCCCTTCTGTGTCACCATCTGCTTTTCCTGAATAGGGCTGACGCCATTCTTGGGGTAAAACACAATGATTCGGGTACCCGGTACGTCTGCAAAGCCTGCCATAGCCGCTTTTCCGGTATCTCCTGAAGTAGCAGTGAGAATTACGATTTCATTCTTCACCTGATTTTTCTTTGCCGCTGTTGTCAGCAGATGAGGAAGAATGGAAAGCGCCATATCTTTAAATGCAATGGTTGCTCCGTGGAACAATTCCAGATAAAAAGTGCCGTTTTTCTCAACCAAGGGGGCAATCTTTGGGGTGTCAAATTTTTCATCATAAGCATTCTCTATGCACTGCTTTAATTCCTCTGCTGTAAAATCTGTGAGGAAACGGCGCATAACCTCATAAGCAGTCTCCTGATAGGTCATGCCTGCCAGTGCGGACAACGGCAGATCCAGCTTTGGAATCCTGTCCGGTACAAACAGCCCGCCGTCTTCGGAAAGTCCCTTTAAAATTGCCTCTGATGCTGTATATGCTTTGTCTGTTCCTCTTGTACTTCTGTATAATACCTGCATATTTCCGTCCTTTCTTACGGATATGTATAAAAATCATGTACTCCGTATTTAAACAAAAATTTCAAATCTTTTTTAAACCATGCAACATTGCCTTTATCTGCATACGCCTCTTCTACAAAAAACAAAGCACCCTGGGAATAGTCCTCGCCGTCAATGGCCCGGTTTACGGCTTCTCTGGTTTCTTCAGAGACCGTTACTGTGTAAATCCTGCCATCTGCTGTAGGGGAAAACTGAGGACTTCCCGCTACATTCTCCCAAACCACGTCTGTCACGGTGGATGGAAACTGAGGGCTTTTTACACGGTTAAAAATCACATTAGCCACCAGAATCTTTCCTTTCATATCTTCGCCTCCGGCCTCTGCCTCTACGATTTTCAGCAGGGTGTTGTAATCCTCATCCGACATAGGTAACTGTTCTTCCGATATCCCTATGGATTTATCCTGAAGCTTTTCCACTTCCCGGGCACCCTGGTCACTGAAATCCAGTTCTGAAGCCAGTTCTCTTCTTCCCATGCGCTGCCCTACCAGAACCACTTCAAAGGAAGTTCCCAGTTTTTCTACTTCTGTCTGGGTATTCTGACTGATGAAAACACCTTCCACAATGGAATCCAGCCCGTAAGTGCTGTTCTTCTCCGGCTCATCCTCATCCTCTTCTTCCGATTCGGCTGCATAGACTTCATGAAATCCTGCGGCATGTACCCCGTGGCAGGCAAAATCCAAAGCAGCCACGGCAATAACACCTAACAGAAAGATTGCTTTTTCTCTTCTGCTCTTTTTGGAAATCTTGACTCTTGCCGCAAATCTTTCCATCTTCTCCATAAGGTAATGAAAACCGGTTAAAATTGCACATATAATGTCCATACGTTTTTCCTTTAGCCTGTTGTATTTTCTAACACTGATTTTCTGAAATTATAAAGGACTTTCGATACCAAAGTCAAGCTGATACCTTGTTTTTAGGAATTCTGCACAATTTCATCTTTGTTTTTCGTATAATATTCTCTGTTTATCGATTATTAATCGCCGTGACCAAAGCGTCAATAGAAGCGCTGATAATGTCCGCATCAATTCCTGCTCCCCAAGCCAGTGTTCTGTCTGGCTTCTGGATTCCCACATAGGCAATGGCTCTGGAGCTGGAGCTTTTTTCCAGAGCATGCTCCTGATAAGTCACCAGTTCAAACTGCAAATCATAAGCCTGCTTCAACGCATTGCTCACAGCGTCCAGACGTCCGTTTCCTGCTGCCCGGGTCGTAATGGTTTTTCCGTTAAAAGAAGACGTCACTTCTGCCTTCATGCTGTCTGCTGTCCGGTTAAAGTGTACCTCACGGACAGAAAATGGAGAAACTTTATTTTCAAAAGTTTTCTTAAACAGTTCAAAGATTTCCTCCGGCATAAGTTCCTTCTGGGTGTGGTCAGAAACTGCCTTTGCCGTATATCCCATAGCCTCCCGCATTTTTGCAGGAAGATTCAGTCCAAATTTTGTTTCCAGAATATAGCCCACACCGCCTTTTCCGGACTGGCTGTTAATACGAATCACATCTGCGTCATAATTTCTGCCCAAATCGGTTGGGTCAATGGGCAGATAAGGAACCGTCCAGTGTTCCGGCTTCTTCTCATCCAGCCAGTGCATGCCCTTTGCAATGGCATCCTGATGAGAACCGGAAAAAGCAGCAAATACCAACGCTCCGCTGTAAGGACTTCTCTCGTTAATTTTCATGCCGGTAAAGTTCTCATACTGCTCACAGATATCTGTCATATGGGTAAAGTCCAGATTTGGTTCTACCCCCTGGGAATACATATTTAAAGCCAGGGTTACAATATCCACATTTCCGGTTCGCTCTCCGTTTCCAAACAGGGTTCCCTCAATACGGTCTGCTCCGGCTAAAAGCCCCATTTCGGAATCTGCCACACCACACCCCCGGTCATTGTGCGGGTGCAGGGAAACTACTACGTTTTCTCTGTATTTCAGGTTTTTACACATATATTCCACCTGGCTGGCATACACATGAGGCATGGAATGCTGTACCGTAACCGGCAGGTTTATAATGGCCTTTCGGTCTGCCTGAGGTTTCCATACCTCCAAAACTGCATTGCACACTTCCAGAGCATACTCTGGCTCTGTTCCCGTAAAACTCTCCGGGCTGTACTCAAAACGGTACTGTTCTCCCGCTTTCTCCGTAAGCTCCTTTAACAGTTTTGCTCCCTCTACGGCAATCCGCAGAATTTCTTCTTTGGATTTTTTAAACACCTGCTCTCTCTGCGCAAGAGAAGTGGAGTTATATACATGAACAATGACGTTTTTGGCGCCTTTTACCGCTTCAAAAGTTTTTTTGATAATATGCTCTCTGGCCTGCGTCAGAACCTGAATTGTCACATCATCCGGAATGAGATTTTCTTCAATCAGGGTACGAAGGAAAGTGTATTCTGTTTCAGATGCGGCAGGAAACCCTACTTCAATTTCTTTAAACCCAATTTTTACCAGTAGTTTAAAAAATTCCACCTTCTGCTCCAGATTCATGGGAATGACCAAGGCCTGATTCCCGTCTCTTAAATCCACACTGCACCATACCGGCGCATGGTCTACATAGTCCTTCTCTGCCCAGTCCATACACTTTACCGGGGGAAGGAAATACTGTCTTTTGTATTTGCTGCTGTTCTTCACTTTCTAGCTCCTCCCTTTTTCACATAAATAATTTCTTATTACGATACCATTTTAAAGTGTAAACGTCAATCGCAAATTCCATAAAATATGGAAATTTCTTTGCCTTTATCTAATTCACCGGGGCTTTTCTGAATCTCCAAATCCAGATTCCGCAGCACATGACACCCACCAGCAGAGTGAGCATGCTCTGCAGCAGTTCAGAAGCGTTCTGCAGCCTGCCCGTCAGGTTTTCTATTTTCAGAGTCTGCCACAAATCGCTGTTCCAAATCCCAAGGCACAGAAAAACCAACATCATCAGTGCAGTAGCACCCTTTATGCCAAAACGGTGCAACACCAGCGCACATATACCTCCTATCCCCGTAAAAAACACTGCCCATGCAGCAATTTTTAAAAGCACCATACTTCCGGATACAATCCCCAGCTCTATTCTGTCATATTTTCCCGCTATTATAGGAAAAATCTCGTTTAAGAACCGGCTTTCCAAAAGCAGCAAAAAAGTTCCTGCCACATATACCCAGACAGTTCCCAGAAGATATTGCCTTCTGGTTCTGCCAAATCCCACAGCCCAGTCAAAGCTCATATACAAATCTGCCACTATCCATGATACGGCTACAAATCCAGCTGCTATCCATGGAAATTTCTCTGCACTTATGCGCTGGCTGAAGCCCAAACATTTATCCAGTCCCAACACAGCCAGAAAGAATACCAACAGAAACAAACCCATTGCCAATAAATCTGTTTTCTTTATCCTCCACTCTGTTTTTATCTCTCTCATAACAACCTCCTAGATGTGTACTTCCGCTTTTCTGAAAAATTTCCAGGAAAAGAATACCAATAAAATTGTTCCCAGTAAAAACACCGCTGCCCAAAGCAGCCAATTTTCTAAAACTCCTGAAATCGGCCATTCCATGTGAATTTCTCCGTTTTTTATAAAATCCATTGCCATAAAAGCCACCACAAATCCAATAATTCCAGAGATACACAAAATGGAAACCAGCATCAGTCCCTTGTATCTCATTCCCAAAATGGACATACATTCACAGATACTCTGCAAGAACAGCAATAAAAGCCCCCAAAACAACAATTCCTTTAAAAAAATCCTGCTGCGTTCCTGTCCGGATAAGAAAAAAGAGAGAATACCTGCAGTAAACAGCGTTGCAATTTTCATTGCCTGCATATCTCTAAATACCTGTTTTCTTGTGCATCCAAAACTGATTTTCAAAGGTTCTGTACTCTCGTACAGAAGAATCACATTGAAAGCGCCCAAAACCCCGGCTAGAACAATTCCGGGTAAAGAGAAATAATTATGAATGACCGTTTTGGCACTTTCCCAGGAAAATTCTTCTCTCCTTACAGCTATAAGCACCAGCAAAATACCCAGAAACAAGGCCATACCGCACAAATTGTCGGCTGCATGATAAAACCAGGACTTCTTCTTTCTCATACGCGTTCCTCCCCTCCGCACAGGGCCACAAAGATTTTCTGGAGATTGACTCCCTGCAGGGTAACGCCCTCTCCCCCGGAAAGCCGTTCTCCCTCCCGTAACCGCACCAATGCACTTTTGCTTCTTCCCAGAACTTCCGGGCAGTATATCTGCTTTCCCTGAATAAGCCTGTCTACGGCTTCTGTCTTGCCGCTGACATACACACTGTGTTCCAAAAGGTCCCTGGGTATTCTCTTTCAAAAGAATTTTTCCCTCATGCAGAAAAATCACTTCTTCAAAAATATCTGCGGCTTCTTCTATAATGTGAGTAGAAATGACAAATGTTCTTTCTGTTTCGGTAAATTCTTCCAGTAAGAGCCTGTAAAACGCTTCTCTGGCCACCACATCCAGACCGGATACCGGCTCATCTAAAAAAGTGAAATCCGCCTTGCTGGCCAGCGCTACTACAATTTGCAGCATAGACACCATTCCCTTTGACAGTTTCGTAATCCGCTGTTTCCTGTCCAGGTGAAAAAGTTCTGTCAGGCGTTGAGCCATATCTTTGTCCCAGCGGGGAAGATAGGTTTCTGCCAGCTTCAAGTATTCTTTCACTTTCAGCCCGGAAGCATTGCTGTTGGATGAAGTGATAATCTCTCTGGCAAAATAAATATGGCTTAATGCCTCTGCATTTTCCCAGATTTCCCTGCCATCCAGGAGAATGTTTCCAAAAGATGCCGGATTCTGCGCGGACAAAATGGACAACAGCGTCGTTTTTCCTGCTCCGTTTCTTCCAATCAGACCGTAAATTTTTCCTTTTTCCAATACCAAGTCGATTCCCTTTAAGACTTCTTTCTTTTTATAGTTTTTTCTGACATCCCTGCACTCTATCTTCATAAATTCATACCTCCTGCTGGTTTCCTCTTTCTGTTGTAATCATGTCAATCAAATCTTCTTTCGTAATGCCCAGACTGGCTGCTTCTGTCAGCATACCCTGAATATAAGTTTCAAAGAAATTTTCTCTTCTGCGCTTCTGTATGGTCTTTTTGGCTCCTTCTGCCACAAACATGCCGATACCCCTTTTCTTATACAAAATACCTTCGTCCACTAACAAATTTACCCCCTTTGCCGCTGTCGCCGGATTAATAGCATAGAGTTTTGCCAGTTCATTGGTACTGGGTACTCTCTCCTCCTCCAGCAGAATATCTCTTAAAATATCAGTTTCAATCATTTCTTTAATTTGTATATAAATAGATTTTTCCTGATTGAGCAATTCCTGCAATCTCTTTCACTCCCTTTCCTGCTGTAGAAAATTTTTTATCCGTTTTCCAATGAATCCCCTTACTTATATGGTTCATTACTTATGTAATTAACCATATCGCCAATCTTTGCGATTGTCAATATCTTTCAGGAAAATTCAAAGCTGTTTCTTTATCACTCTATTGTATCAGTTTGAAAAACAGTGTATACTAACTATAACATTAACTGGAAGGGGGAATTCCATATGCTGCCTACAAGAGAGGAAGCCAAAAGACTGCTGCAAGAGGGAGAATACTGCAACCCCGGTCCATGGGGCAATCACAGTCGTATTGCCGGGGACTGCGCACAAAAAATCGCTCAAGCCTGCGGCAATCTGGACTCCGAAAAAGCCTATGTTCTGGGATTGTTGCACGATATTGGCAGAAAATTCGGCATCCGTCATCTGGGACATGTTTCTGACGGATATTCCTATATGATGTCTCTCGGATATGAAGAAGCTGCACGGGTATGTCTCACCCACTCTTTTCCCAATCAGAAACTGGAGGACTATGTAGGGAAATATGATACTACGAAAGAAGAACTGACTCTGATTCAAAACACTCTGCAGAAAATTTCCTTTGACGAGTACGACCGCTTGATTCAGTTGTGTGACGCTTTGGCTGGAAGTGAGGGCGTTCTGGATATAGAAATCCGCATGGCAGATGTAAGGCGCAGATACGGCTTCTATCCTGAGGAAAAGTGGAAAAGAAATTTAGCACTGAAAAAATATTTTGAAGAAAAAATCGAAAGAAATATTTATGATGTGGTAAAAATTTCTGGTCAAAAATAAACTTCTTGATTTAAAAGCAAATCTCTGCCTTGGGTGTTTTGTTACGCAAGAAAACATTGATATTTCTATTACACAAAATACATCCAATGTAAATGACAAATTGCAGGAAATATTTCACAACATCGATTTAATAGAAGGTGATAACCATGAAGAGGATACTCCATAATCCTATATTTAAAATATTTTTTACTAAGAGATTTATAAAAAATAGCACCTTTTTGAATGTACTTTAATTCTTACAACGGTAAAAACAAATTAAACTGCCCTGCCAATGCAGAAGCAACACCTTGACAATATAATATACTTACTCAAAGAATCATTGGCGTTTTAACACATACAGAAAAGAGGTGAGATAAATCATAAATAACAAAGTATTCCCCGTTGCATCTTATAATAAAGAATTTAATAAATATCTACCTGTGCATTTTGAACAGGACTTTATATATCAATCCTTGGGGTTAGAAAAACATATAGCGAAACGACATCCTGAGTGTCTTCCTTATCTCAGATTTATCTCCTCTATTATCTCATCTCCTGATTATATCGGAGTAAATCCTAATGAGATTGGTGATAGTTTCGAGCTTGTTAAGATTTTTAATGAAAATATCCAAATTGGAATAAAACTTGATATCAAAGAAATTTATCTATATGTTGCTACGCTACACACCATTACAAATGGCAAATTAAAGCACGGTATAGAAAATGGTCGCTTAAAAAAATTTGACAGATAGTATATTTTCCGCTATAATGGTAATACAATAAATTGAGTCGCAAAGGTCGGAAAGGCTCCCGACACACTCACAAGAGTACCTGAGATGCTGGATACGCCGCCCAGCTTGTGATTCAATTTAAAACCGAAGGTGTTTCCATTGCGGAAGCACCTTTTGTTTTTATCCCAAAATAGAACAGGTAACTATCACGCTTTAGTGGTCTTAAAGATATACCCGGAGTGTCATCCGGTTGGATAACACATAATTGTTCTTTTATTGAATAACACCTTGATAATATAATAATACTTACCCAGGGAACTTGGGGACGTGCTCTCACCTATTCCGAGACCTTACGGAAGGCGGTGATTATTATGAGTAGATATGAAGAATGAAGTCTAATCGTAAGCGTTGCTTTACTGATTGTTGCAATTCTAAATCTTACACATAAGAAATAGCCGTCCTGCTCCTGAGAAAAGTAGACGGCTATTTCTTCTTATCGCACTGTACACGCTCCTGATTTCGTTATACAACGACTTTCTGGCATAGATGGAAAAATTTCTAAACATGAAGCCGTATAATGTAACCAAGGCACTAAAACGAGCGTTAAAGAAGAATGCTCTCCCAGATTTTCGTTTTCATGACTTACGTCATTATGCAGCGTCTATCCTGCATGCTATCGGAATACCGGATCAGTACATTATGAATTATGGTGGATGGAAGACAGATTATGTCATGAAGAGTGTATACCGAAATGCTATTGATGAAGAAACACAAAAAATGCAATATTAAGAACTATGCAACACGAAATTAAAAACCCCTTGATTTACAAGGGGCTTAGGTATCGGGGCAACAGGATTTGAACCTGCGACCTCACGGCCCCCAGCCGTGCGCGCTACCAAGCTACGCCATACCCCGGAACGAGTTATATATTATCAGATTACAAAGAAAAAAGCAATAGTTTTTCAAATTTTTTTCACAATTCTTAACATGCTTAACAAAAAGACTCAGGCGAACACTCCAATAAGCCGCCTGTCTTTTACAAAGACAAGACGGCTCATGGAGTTTATTCTCATTTCTGTCCGTTGATATAGTTCACCAATCCCTCAGCCTTTATGATTTTCTGCATAAATTCCGGAAATGCCTGTCCCTGGAAGGTGGTTCCCTTTGTCTTATTGGTAATCACACCGCTGTCAAAATCCACTTCCACTTCATCTCCGTCTTCGATGCCTTTAGCCGCCTCCGGGCACTCCACAATAGGCAGACCAATATTAATGGCATTGCGGTAAAAAATCCGGGCAAAGGTTTCTGCAATCACACAGCTGACTCCTGCTGCTTTAATAGCAAGAGGCGCATGCTCTCTGGAAGAGCCGCAGCCAAAATTTTTATCTGCCACAATCATATCGCCTTTTTTTACTTTTTTCACAAACTCTTTGTCAATATCTTCCATACAATGGGCTGCCAGTTCTGCCGGGTCTGAAGAATTCAGGTATCTGGCAGGAATAATTACGTCTGTATCTACATTGTCACCATATTTAAAAACTTTTCCTGTTGCCTTCATTTACACATCCTCCTTATAACCCTAATTCCTGAGGCAGAGAAATCTTCCCTGTCACTGCGCTGGCTGCCGCCACTGCAGGACTCGCCAGATAAACCTCTGATTTCACATGTCCCATACGTCCTACAAAGTTTCTGTTGGTAGTGGAAATACATCTTTCCCCTTCTGCCAGAATTCCCATGTAACCGCCCAGGCACGGACCGCAGGTAGGAGTACTTACTACAGCGCCTGCCTCAATAAAGATTTTCAACAATCCCTCTTCCATGGCCTCAAGATAAATCTTCTGGGTCGCCGGAATCACGATACAGCGAACCCCCTTCTTTACCCTGCGTCCTTTTAAAATCTCTGCGGCACAGCGCAAATCATCAATTCTGCCGTTGGTACAGGAACCAATGACCGACTGGTCAATCACCACATCCTCCTTAAGATCTTCCACCACTCTGGTATTGGAAGGAAGATGGGGGAAAGACACGGTGGACTTCAAAGTGCTTAAATCAATGGTATATTCTTCCTCATAAACCGCATCCTCATCTGCCTCGTACACCGTATACGGGCGCATGGAATGTTCTTTCATGTAAGCTACTGCAAGGTCATCTACCGGAAAAATACCGTTTTTGCCGCCTGCCTCAATAGCCATATTGGCAATGGTAAAGCGGTCATCCATGGATAGATTCCGAATCCCCTCTCCTGCAAATTCCATAGATTTATAAAGGGCGCCGTCCACACCAATCATACCGATAATATGAAGAATTACATCTTTTCCGCTGACCCACTTAGCCGGCTTGCCCACCAGATTAAACTTAATGGCAGAGGGTACCTTAAACCAGGCCTTTCCCGTTGCCATGCCTGCTGCCATATCTGTGCTTCCCACACCTGTGGAAAATGCCCCTAAAGCGCCGTAAGTACAAGTATGAGAATCCGCACCGATAATCACGTCTCCTGCCACAGTCAGACCCTTTTCCGGAAGAAGCGCATGTTCAATTCCCATTTCTCCCACGTCAAAATAGTTGGTAATCTCGTGACGACAGGCAAACTCTCTTACACATTTGCAGTGTTCTGCGGATTTAATATCTTTATTAGGAATAAAGTGGTCCATAACCAATGCCACTTTGTCTTTATCAAACACGGTATCCACCGTCATTTTATCCATTTCGTGAATAGCCACCGGAGAGGTAATATCGTTTCCCAGTACCAAATCCAAATCTGCTTCAATCAACTGTCCTGCTTCTACTTTATCCAATCCGGCATGAGCTGCCAGAATTTTCTGCGTCATTGTCATTCCCATATGTTCTCTACCTCCTGCTATTTCTGCTATTGCCATTCTATCATATGTATTGTTATAATAGAAATACATAAAAAGTATGTCAGACATAACTTTGATTTATAAATATACAGAAAGGATAAAACTTTATGGACCAGAATCTTTCCCTGTACAAAGTTTTCTACACCGTTGCCAATACCGGCAACATTTCCAAAGCTGCTGCAGAGCTTTTTATCAGCCAGCCAGCCATCAGTAAATCCATCCGCAAGCTGGAACAAAATCTGGAGGTCACTCTTTTCTCCAGAAATTCCAGAGGGGTTCAGCTGACCGAAGAAGGGGAGATTTTATACGATTATGTACAAAAAGCTTTTTATTCCCTTCAGTTAGGAGAAGCCCAGTTAAAAAAGATCAATGAGCTTGGCGTAGGACATCTGCGAATCGGCGTTTCCACCACACTCTGCAAATATGTGCTTCTGGATTACCTGAAGGAATTTACCATTGCCCACCCCCATATCCGGATGACCATCGAATGTCAGTCCACCAACCACACCCTCCAGCTCCTCCGGGAAAATAAAATCGACCTGGGTCTGATTGGAAGACCGGAACGGCTGCACCATGTGCGTTTTGCATCTGTAGGAGAAATTGAAGATATTTTCGTCAGCACAAAATCCTACCTTGAAAACCTGGCTTTGAGAACCAGCCAGCAGGACGATATTCTGAGGACGTCAGCCCTTATGCTTATGGATAAAGAAAACATTACCCGGCAGTATATTGACGACTATCTGTCCCTGCATCACATTGAAAACAACAATGTACTGGAGGTATCCGCCATGGACTTGCTCATTGAATTTGCCAAAATCGGCCTGGGAGTGGCCTGCGTCATCCGTCAGTTTGTAGCGCAGGAACTGAAAGAGGGCACACTGGTGGAAATCCCTCTTGAAATTCCCATACATAAACGCGAAATCGGCTTTGCCTACCTGGCAGATTTTCAGGCCAATCCCGCTATTCGGGAATTCATAGATTTTTACAGAAACCGCTCTTAAACTGCACAGCAACATATGAAACAAAAAAGGCTGCCCAAAGGACAACCTTTTTTGTTTCGTTCTTTATCTTGCTGCAATATCATAAATACTTCTTACCCGAATTTCTTTTGCATCTCCGGAAAGAATCCGCACTCTCTTTTCTCCGGCTTCCATATCAAAGTAATTGTCAGACAATACCCAGTCCTCATTTTCATTTAAAAGTTCCACGGAACCGGCATACTTTTCTGCCCGTACCAACAGTTCGTCCCCTTCCCGCTCTACCGTAAGGTTTGGATTTGCATACTGATAGAACTTTGGCATGGAAAACAACACGCTGCCTTCTGAAATCACTTCTCCATTCTGCAGGCAGCTGTAGAATACATGGTGTTCCTGCAAATCGGCCTGAGGATACTCTTCTTTCTCCAGCCATACGCCGGAAAGAGGTTTGACGCAGACTTCCCGCTCCTTTTCTTCCCCTACAATCCGGGATTGGCTGTCACGCAGACTCCAACGCACCAGAACCTTCTGCTCCTGCAGCGTTTCGTTTGCCACGTGCAGACGAATACTCTTCTCCACCTCATAAGGTCTCGCGTTCACGTTCGGGTCCTGAGAAAGCAGACCCTCTTCATGACAGGAAAGCAGAACAGGTGCAAAAAATCTCTTTTCAAAGTAGTGCAGAGCCTTCCATCTTCCATAATAATCAATGGAAGACCAGGAAGCTACCGGCCAGCAGTCATTGAGCTGCCATACAATAGCGCCCATGCACTCGCCTCTGTTTCTTCTCCAATGCTCTACCCCATAGCGCATAGCCTGAGCCTGCATAAGCTGGGAGGCGTATACAAGATGGGATAAATCCTTTGCATAAGGGAAATACTGCGCCATGTAAACCATCATTTTAGCGTACCCATTTTCACTTCTCTGGTGTTTTTCCATCACATAGGAAAATACATTTCTGTCCTCCGGAAGCGTAAAGCTTTCAATGGTTTTCATAGCCGGAAGAGATTCAAAACCAAACTCGGAGGCATAACGGAAATTATGCTTGCGGTATCCGGTAAAGGGTTCGTATCCGTGCCATACTTTCCAATAATGGGCATCTCCCCTGGTTTCATCCTGAGGGTCATCGAAATCCCCTCCTGAAGATGGACTGGATGGCCAATAGAAAGTATCCGGGTCCTCTCGCTTTACAATTTTCGGAATCACATAACTGTACATTCTGGTATAATCTCCCAGAAGTTTCGGGTCCTTTGTGTAGCCTTCTACAATCATGCCTTCCATTTCATTGTTTCCGCACCAAAGACCCAGGCAGGCATGGTGGCGGATACGTCTTACATTGTCCTCGATTTCTCTGGAAATATTTTCTTCAAAAACTTCGGTCAGCTGATAGGTGGAGCAGGCAAACATAAAGTCCTGCCAGATTAAAAATCCATATTCGTCGCACAAATCATAGAACCAGTCCTCCGGATAATAAGCGCCGCCCCAGACACGAATGGCATTGTAATTTGCCAAAGCGCACTGTTCCAACAGTTTTTTCGTCTTTTCTTTACTGGTTCTGGGCAGAAAACAATCTTCAGGAATGTAGTCTGCACCCATGGCAAAAATGGCAACGCCATTGACTTCATGGGCAAAGGATTCTCCCCACTGGTCTTTTTCCATGTGCATTTTCATAGTGCGAAGTCCGATTCTTCTCTCCCACACATCTTCTGTCTTATCCCCGTTTAAAAGTTCCACCCGCACAGTGTAGAGAGCCTGCTCTCCATAACCTCTTGGCCACCAGAGTTTTGGATTTTCTATGACCAGTTCTTTTGGAGAATTTTCTTCTGTCAGAACGCTTCCATCCGGTGCCGTCACGGTAACACAATAGCGAACCCTCTCTCCCCTGTGAGTTTTCAGTGTATGAACTCCAAAGGAAAGCGTCACCTGACCATGCTCATGGCTCTGACGCACACAGACATCTTCCAGTCTGTCCTCATCTATGCCTTCCAATATCACATCACGGAAGATTCCCATGTCCGGAAGCTTGGGCGCCCAGTCCCAGCCAGACATACAGTTGGATTTTCTCAGATACGGAAATCCGTCTATGGTATCTGTGTTACAGGGAATTTTCCCTTGCAGCCGATTCTGTTCTTCCATATAAAGAATCGGAGAGTGAAACCGGATTTCCAGCAGATTTCCCTTTTCTTTTAATAACTCCCTGACGGAAAATTCCCAGGTGCGGTGCATGTTATAAGTATTTCCCACATGGGTTCCATTGAGATAAATATCTGCCAGAGTATCAATGCCGAGAAATTTCAGCCTTATCTGGCTGTTTTTCATCATCTGCTCTGTCACATCAAACTCTGTCTGATAAGTATAGTCCTCCCGGGACAACAAAAGAGCTTCCTTTTCATTGTCCCGGTAAAACGGATCTTCTATCTCCCCATGGGAAAACAAATCATGATATACGGAAAACGGTACCTGTGTATCCAGAGTTTTCTCTTTCCACAACAGGTTCCAGCCCCCATTCAAATTCTGTCTTTCCATTTCCTTGTCTCCCATCTTATTTCAGCAGTCTTATTTCAAAATGACTCTGTAAGTCTTGATTTCAAACGGCTTGATGTCAACGTCAAAACCCTTGTCCGTATGTGCAATCTCGCCTGGTATCTCTTCTTCCATCAGATTACATTCGCAAACTGACTCAATTTCTTTGCCCATACCCAGAGAAAGCTCTGCATGCGTCTTTGTATTTTCGTACTCATAAGCACGGATGATCATGCCGTTTCCATCTTCTGCCAGTTTCACAGTCTCTACCATAACATTTTTCTTATCCACAGTTAAAAGAGAAGCCTTTCCTGCTGCCTGTGTCTGTTCTTTTGCCAGCACCGGATAATTGAGGCAATAACTTTCTCTTACCGTATCGCAGTCCCGAAGATTTCCTTCGTGAGGATACAGAGAATAGGTAAAGTAATGCTCTTCCTGGTCTGTAACCGGATTTGGCTCAATACCGGATTTGATTAAGGTCAGTCCAATCACAGAATCCTTTACAGAATGTCCGTATTTGCAATCGTTTAACAGGCTGACTCCATAATGCCCTTCAGAAAGGTCTATCCATTTCTGTCCGCAGGATTCAAAACGGGCCATATCCCAGCTTGTGTTGGTGTGCACTTTTCTGGTCAGATTTCCAAACTGCACATCAAAAGCAGCCTCATCTGTATGAATATCTACCGGGAAGTGCACTTTCAGAAGGTGCTGGTGTTCTTTCCAGTCCACATAGGTTTCAAAATCAATTCTTGCAGAATCAGCATAGAAATAAATCTTCTGCTTAATCACAGAATTGCTGACCTTGCGCTCCAGCTCCAGAACTGTGCAGACAGGACCTTCCTCTTTCCATTCCATACGGGACAGTTCTGTAATTTCCCAGGATTTCTCGGTGTAATAAATATCAATATCCCAGTTATCGTAATAAATCGGTTTATCCTCATACATACAGAAGAGATTTCCCTTTTTGCCCTGCTGCAGCACTTCCCTTTTGTTTTTCTTATCAAACACAGAGGAGAGAAGACCATTTTCGTCCACCTCTACTGTATAAAACGGTGTTTCCAGACAGTTACCCTGGCGTCTGAATGAAGATGGCGCTTTGGCTGTGCTTTCCACCTTAAAGGATTCATAGCCCTTAGAAGGCAGATTTTCCACATAAGCTACCCCACGGTCTTCCAGTGTCTGAATGGGATATACTTTTCCGTTCTCTGCTACCAGCGCACCGGAAACTTCTTTTGGAAGGCTGACCACATCACTGCGTTCAAAACCAAGGGTATTAAACAGAGTAACGTTTTCTCCTTCTCCTGCCACTGTTTTCATAGAATCTCCAAGAAGTGCACATCCCTGTTCTTCCAGTTCTGCATACTCCTTTTTTGTCACTTCATATACTTCATGAATGGATGAGCCGGGAAGAATGTCGTGGAACTGATTTAACAGAATGACTTTCCACATCTTATCCATTTCTTCTTTTGCGTAAGCAGCGCCCTTCCAGGAAGCCAGAAGTTCCAGAAGTTCCAGATTCATCATCAGCACTTCGCTCTTTCTGTTGGAGCGTTTATTTCTCGCCATGGAAGTGTAAGTACCTCTGTGGTATTCAAAATACAGTTCTCCCTCCCAGGTAGGAAGTCTGCGGTTGTCCTTTAATTTTTCATACAATTCATCAAAATAAGTTCTGGAAAATTCCTGACGTACTTTCGGAAGTCCCTTGATTCCTTTTTCCATACGCAGAGAGGTTTCCAGCATTTCTCTTGTAGGACCTCCGCCTCCGTCTCCATAACCGTAGGAAATCAGAATGTCGTTGTTGATATCCTTGTTCTGATATCTCTTCCAGCCGCCCATCAGCGCGTCCGGGTGCAGAATTCCGTTGTAGGTTGTAAAGAAATCATCTTCGCTCTGTCCCACGCCCAGGGTCGTTACCAGGTGAGTAAAGACAGAACTTCCGTCAATGCCCTTCCACATAAAAGTATCGTAAGGCATTTTGTCAATCTGATTCCATGCCAGCTTTGTGGTCATAAAGTAGTCAATACCGCTTTTTTTCATAATCTGCGGAAGCGCACCGGAATAGCCGAATACGTCCGGCAGCCACAGAACCTTGCAGTCTACGTCAAATTCGTCTTTGAAGAATCGTTTTCCATACAGGAACTGACGTACCAGAGATTCTCCTGACGTCAGATTGGTATCTGCTTCCAGCCACATACCGCCTTCCGGCTCCCAGCGTCCTTCTTTTACCCGCTCTTTGATACGGTCATACAACTTCGGATAACGGTCTTTTAAAAATTCATAAAGCTGGGGCTGGCTGGACATAAACTTGTAATTGGGATATTCGTCCATTAATTTCAAAACGGTAGAAAAGCTTCTTGCCACCTTTTCTCTGGTCTGCTCTACGGTCCACCACCAGGCCACATCAATATGGGTATGTCCGATACAGGTGGCAATCACATCACTGTAGCCTGCCATATCTTCATACAGAGCCTTTTCCAGATAAACCTCTGCTTTTTCCACACTGTCATAAAACTCCGGCGAATAGGGATTTCTCAAATCCAGCAGATTTACGGCTTCGTTCATGACATGTTCCAAATCCATACGGTTTTTGTCATCTTTATCCATACGGCTAAATGCCCAAAGCGGAACCATCAGGTCATAGTACAGCTTTTCAATCCGTGTGTCTGCCACCTGCATTTCCATAATCATGTCAAATTCTGAATGAAGTATTCCGGTATAGGCCTGAATATCCAGTCTCCAGGTCTCTCCCCCTTTGGCCTCTGCAGCCATCTGCACAATGCGGTGGTTCATATCCATACCCTGCGTTTCTTCTCCGTTGACAAATAGTAAAAACTGCGGATTTTTCGCATCATCCCATTCTTCAATCTGGGTTTTCACATGAAGACGCAAGGTTTTTCCGGCTAATTCTTCCGGCACGGTATAATCTGCGCGGAACCAGTAATGTTTATCCGGTCCGTACCATTTCATGGTCTTTGGTGTAAAGTCCTGCCATGCCTGTTCTGCTTTTTCCGCTTCGTCCGGGTAAAAAAAGCGTCCTTCTTTATAAAGAATATGTTCCATTGGCATGTTCTTTACCGTAATTAATTTTTTCAGTTCATCACAGATGACCTGTATTCTCTTGTCAAGAAACCACATATATTCTTTTCCTCCTGGTTTTTGTATTTTATAGAGAAAGGGACATTCTCTCCATTTGTGAAAATGCCCCTCTTCTTACCATTGTACTTTTTATTTTGCAGCATCTACCTGCTTCTGAGCTTCCTCGCGGATAGTATCCCAGCCGGCAGCTTCCAGTTCATCATGAATGGTTTTTACCAGTTCTCTCGGATCCTGTGCGCCTGTGAAGAATTCAGATTTATATTTTTCGTATACGGAACGGCAGTTTGCAAGTTCTGTTTCTACGTTGCTTGTATCCATATCAAATCCAAGCATGATAGATGGTGTTGCTTTTTCGTTCAGTTCTTTTACTTCATCCCACTGATTTACTTCCTCTGTAGCAAGCTGTGAAACATCAAAGTAACTGCCCTGTGTATAACCAGCCATAGGCCAGTCTGTATTCAGTTTGTTTACCTTCTTATCATCTGTATACTCAAAGTTTTCGCCTTCTACCCCATAGTACAGCCAGTCACGGACTTTGGTATCTGTGTTTACAAGCTGTAAAAATTCCAGCGCTTTTTCAGGATGTTTGCAGCCGGAAGAAATTGCATTAATAGAACCTCTAACACTTGCATTGGATACGATGGTATCTGTAAAAGCCACTGCTTCACAGTCATCAATACCATTGCTTGGGCCCCATGTTGTCTTTGCAGCCTGGCTCCATCCCTGTGCTGTAAAGAACGTTTTGTATTTGCTGGAATCATCTGCTGTCGGTGCATCACCGTTGATGATGCCTTCTTTGTACATTTTATGTATAATATCAAGCTGAGCCAGCATTTCTTCATCCTCTAAAGGATTTACAACTGTTTTAGTCTCGTCATCATAACGAATACCCAGAGCCGGAAGACCTGCGCCTAACTGGTCAAAGTATACGGTATTTAAGAAATCAGCACCGGATTTTGACATATAATAGGGAGCAGTTCCTTCCCCTTCTTTGATTTTCTTTAATGCAGGATACAAATCTTCATAAGATTTAATGCTGTTAATATCAATGCCGTACTTGTCAGCAACTGCTTTGTCCCATACAAAGTACTGCGTTACAGAACTGTCTTTGTAGGTAGGAACACCATAGATTTTTCCATCGATTTCCATTGCTTCCCAGTAATCTTCAGGAATCAGCTTTTTCAGCTCCGGAGCGTTTTCATCCAGTATATCTGTCAAATCCAAAAATGCACCTGTGTTTACTTCTGCATTGTAACGTGTCTGGTCTGTAAAAAGAATATCGAAATCTTCTCCTGAGTTTGTGATAACACTTCTTCTGTTATCCCAATCTGCCCATGGAACAATCTCCATATCGATATTGACACCAATTTTTTCTTCCAGATAAGGATTAATCTGTTTCAGCCATGCATCGTAATTATCCGGCATACTGCCGCCTACCTGAATCCATTTTAAAGTAACCACATCTCCATCATTTTTTGCGGTTTCGCTACCGCCTTTTTTGGAATCGCCGCAGCCTGCCAGGAGTCCTAACCCCATAACAGAAGCCAATACCAACGCTGTTGCCTGTTTCGCTTTCATAAAAATCCTCCTTTTGTTTTTGCTTGTTTTATTTTTTTATATCAGCCCTTTACAGCGCCTACAGTCAATCCGGAAATAAAGTATTTCTGGAAGAACGGATAGCTACATGCAATCGGGATAATAATCAAAATGGCCATTGCCATTCTCGCCCCTTCTTTCGGCATACTATTGATATACTGCGTCATAGTTACGCCAAGAGACGGGTTGTTTGCCATTACATCAATACTTCTCTGGATACTGTCCAGGAGGGCCTGTAAAGAGTACAGTTTCTTATCTGTGATATACAGAGAGGATTGAAACCAGTCATTCCAATAACCAAAAGTTAAAAATAATGCAATCGTTGCCATCATAGGTTTAGACAGAGGCAGCGCGATTTTTCCGAAAATCGTAAATTGTGAAGCTCCGTCAATCTGTGCAGATTCAATGACCGATTCCGGTATATTGGTCTTAAAGAACGTCTTACAGATAACAACGTTAAACGAAGAAACACAAAGGGGCAGAATCAAGGCCCAAATGCTGTTTTTCAAATGCATAAACTGTGTATTTACCACATAAGAGGAAAGCATACCACCATTAAAAATCATAGGTATAAACACCACCATGGTAAAGAAATTCTGCATTTTATAATTTCTTCTGGAAATTACATATCCCATCATGGTTGTAAGCATAACGCCCAATACTGTACCTATTACCGTTACCATTACCGAGATTCCAAGAGAAGACAGAATCATTTTTCCCTCTCTGAGCAGGAATGCGTAGGAATCTATGGAAAACTTCTCCGGTATAAAGCGATAACCATTCATCTGAATCGACTTTTCAGATGAAATAGAAATCATGAAAACAAAAACAACCGGAATAATGCAAATCAAAGCCAGTATGATAAAGATGATGTTAAAACACACATCTGTCTTTACTGAAATCCTGTTTAATTTCGAAACCTCTGCGGCTTCTTTTTGTCTATTCTTTTTCATTCTTCCGCCTCCTATATAATTGCACTGTCCGCGTCAATTTTCTTTACAATCGCGTTCGCCACCAGAATCGTGATACAACATGCTACAGACTGGAAGAATGTTGCTGCTGAAGTCATACCAATCGGTGTGGAGGACTGGATTGCATTATACACAAAGGTATCAATCGTTGCCGTCGTATTGAAGATCGAACCGCTTGCTCCCTGTGAAAGCTGGAAGAACAACCCGAAGTCTGAATAAAAAACCTTACCTACATTTAAGATAAACATCATAATAATGACATTTTTCAGGCATGGCAGTGTAATATAACGAACCTGCTGCTTCTTATTCGCACCGTCCATAACGGCTGCCTCATACAAAGTTGTATCAATTCCGGAAATACTGGAAAGATAGATAACCATGTTGTAGCCAGTTGATTTCCACAAATACATGAAAATCAGGATTGCCGGCCAGACACCCGCTTTCATATACCACTGAATCCCTTCACCGCCACCGTCGCGAAGCATGCTGTTAACCAGACCATTGTCCTGATTCAAAAAGGCATCCAGAAAATATGCTGCTACAACCCATGACATAAAGTACGGAAAAAACATCAAAGTCTGATATACTTTTGATTTTCTTTTGCTGTGAAGCAGGCTAATCATAATGGCCAGCCCAACAGAGAAAATCATCCCCAGTACAATGAAAGCCAGATTGTAAAGTATCGTGTTTCTCAAAATCACAAACAAGTCATTAGACTTAATTAAAAATTCAAAGTTTTTAAACCCTGACCAGTCACTATGTATTACATTGTAAATAAAACTTCTTCCGCCTGCAATTTTGTAATTCTTAAAAGCGATAACCAATCCAAACATTGGCAGGAAACAAAACAGTACATACCAGACCGTGGTCGGCAGTGCCAACGCTGTCAGTTCCGAATCATTTTTCGTCCATTTCGGTTTTCTGACTTTCTTTTCTTTCGGGGACTTTCTTACTTTCTCCAAGGCTGTTGCCCTCCTTTTCTTCTTGTCTTATTCCTTGATTTCTTTCACAGAATCTCTGTAAATAATTTTACCCAGTATTCTAAATACTTCTCCCGGCCTGCGTCTGGTTCTTTCCATGTAGCGCATCATACGTTTTGCAGCAACTTTTCCGATTTCTTCGATATTAACCGCCACTGTTGTCAGCGCCGGCTCGCAAAGTTCCGCATAAATATCGTCGTCAAACCCTACAACAGAAATATCCTCCGGCACCCGTATGCCTTTGGCCTTTAAGGTTTTCACCAGCCGAAAAGCAGTTTCATCACAGTTGCAGACAAAGGCAGTCGGAAGTCTCTCCGGAAGCATCAGTTCAATAGCTGCTCCATCCTCATTCCTGTCCGGAATCACCCATTCCTGATTCGGCGCTCTACCGGTTTCCAGAATACCTCTCATAAATCCCAGGTAACGGTCTGTAATACTGGTGGTTCCTCCCACCGTTCCCACAAATCCAATGTCTTTATGTCCCTTTTGTATCAGATAATCTGTCAGCTCATAGGCACTGTATATATTTTCGGTTACTACAGAATCCGATTTGTGTGTCACATCGTAAACATCTACATAAACCTTGGGCAAAGGAATGGCATCTACTGCATCCCGCACTTTTCTGTCCAGGATACCAAGAAGAATCAATCCGTCAACCGTTCCTTTTCGTTCCAGCATATCCAAATCGCTTTGAAGACTTTCCCGGGTCGGAGTAATCATCATGCTGGCACACATAACCTTGCGCAGTTCTGCGATAATTTTCTCGTACATCCCCATATAGAATTTTCCGGCATCTCCGGAATTAAAGCGGTCGCTCATAACAATTCCCACTTTTTTTGCCCTGCGCTGTCCATAATCGGGAAGTATATAGCCATGTTCCTGCGCACTCTGGAAAATTTTCTGTTTCAGTTCCTCCCCTACTCCGTCTTTTCCATTCAGCGCCTTAGAAACAGTCACCTTGCTGATTCCCAGCTCATCTGCAATATCCTGCATAGATACTGTTTTTTTTCCAGCCACTTTATATCCTCCCTTCTTATCCGTTTTCATTTGTTTCTTAACATTTCTTAAATATAACTTAACACAAGTTTTTCTTCTTGTCAACGATTATCGGTATTTTATCTGTTTTTACTATATATAATATGTTTTTTTGTACATTTTTACTATATTATAGTTTCTCCTTCCAGTTCTTTCAAGTATTCTGGTGAATTTCTTTCCTATTTTCTCCTTATCAAGCACAACAAAAGGTTACTTAACACTTTAAAATCCTGCTGCTGTAACTTTTTACACAGCAAAAAGGACAGTGAAAACCTCTGTTTCCACTGCCCTTTTTGCTTTTTATATTCAGTTTTATATATCTCTTAGTTATCAATCAGTTTTTCTTTTCCGTTCCAGCTATACAGTTTACGAAGCTCTGCGCCAACTTCTTCTAACTGATGTTCTGCTTCTCTTCTTCTCATAGCGCCGAAGTGCATACAGCCGGACTGGTTTTCCAGAATCCAATTCTTTGCAAAAGTGCCGTCCTGAATATCGGAAAGAATCTGCTTCATGGCTTTCTTTGTTTCGTCTGTTACAATCTTAGGTCCTGTGATATAATCACCGAACTCTGCTGTATTGGAGATAGAGTATCTCATGCCCTTGAATCCACTTTCGTAAATCAAATCTACAATCAGTTTCATCTCATGGATACATTCAAAGTAAGCATTTTCCGGAGCGTATCCTGCCTCTACCAGAGTTTCAAATCCGGCTTTCATAAGAGCAGTTACACCACCGCAGAGAACAGCCTGCTCACCGAAAAGGTCTGTTTCTGTCTCTACTTTAAAGGTCGTTTCCAGAACACCTGCTCTTGCGCCGCCTAAAGCTGCTGCATAAGCCAGCGCTTTGTCTTTTGCTTTTCCTGTGTAATCCTGCTGTACCGCTACCAGACAAGGTGTACCGCGACCAATCTGGTATTCGCTTCTTACAGTGTGTCCCGGTGCCTTCGGAGCAATCATAGTAACATCTACATTTGCAGGTGGTTTAATCTGTCCGAAGTGGATTGCAAAGCCGTGAGCAAACATGAGCATGTTGCCTTCTTCCAGGTTTGGCTCAATGGATTCTTTATACAGTTTCGCCTGCTTTTCATCATTGATAAGAATCATGATGATATCTGCTTTCTTTGCTGCTTCTGCCGCTGTATAAACTTCAAATCCCTGTTTTACTGCTTTGTCCCAGGATTTAGAACCTTCATACAAACCTACAATTACATTACAGCCTGATTCCTTTAAATTTAATGCATGGGCATGACCCTGGCTTCCATAACCGATAATAGCAATGGTTTTCCCCTCTAATAAAGCCATGTTACAATCTTCCTGATAATAAATTTTTACTGCCATTTTTTCTTCCTCCTATTTTTTTTATGTATGTTAGGGATAAAAATCTCTAATAACCGTTTAAAATTCTTCCTCCTCATCGGAAGGGTAGAAAATGTCATCTGCGCCCCTAGAAAGACCTGCAATACCGGTTCTCGCCAGTTCCAGAATCTCATAACCATCTAACAAATCAATAAAAGCCTCCAGCTTTGACTTATTTCCTGTAAGCTCTATAATCATAGATTCTTTGCCCACATCAATAATATTGGCTCTGAAAATATCTACAATGGCAGACACGCCTGCTCTTTGTTCCGGTGTGACTTTCACCTTTACCAACATCAATTCTCTGGTAACACTCTGCCCGTCCTGCAGCACCTTCACGGAGAGAACATCTTCCAGCTTCTCCACCTGTCTGGTAATCTGCTCCAGAATCAGTTCATCTCCCTTACACACTACAGTCATACGGGTGTAATTGGGGTCTGTGGTAATACCTGCAGATAAGCTGTCAATATTATATCCCCGGCGGCTGAATAATCCGGAAACCCGGCTCAGTACACCGGCTGTATTCTCAACCAGAATAGATAATATCCTTTTGTTCATACAGCACCTTCTCCCATGCCTATCGGCTAACTTTTGTTGACATTCTATCAACTATTTTTCCCTTTGTCAATGCATACTGCACGTTATAACTAATTACTATGCAATGCATAATTACAAGTAATATTATTTTCATTCTCTTTGAAGCAAAAAACAGAGCCAGTCCCCTTCCGGTTCCTGACTCTGTTTCTACCTTATTATATATCGTTATTAAATTCCTTTATCTCTTGCCGCTTTCATACGGGCCATAGCTCTGGCCAGAGAAGCCTTGGAAACATAGTATTCCTGCAGACTCTGCTTCTGACGGAGCTGTTCCTCTGCACGTTCTTTGGCATCGCGAGCCCGCTTCAGGTCAATATCTTCCGGCTTTTCAATACTGTCTGCCAGCACGGTTACGCGGTTATTGATAATCTGCGCAAAGCCGCCGCCTACAATAGCAGTATACCAGGTATTGTCTTCTGCCTGAAAGCGCATTTCTCCCGGAACAATGGCAACCATCATATCTGCATGGTGTGCCAGTATGGTAATGGCGCCATCTTTTGCAGGGAGTGAGATAGATTTTCCTCTGCCATGATAAAAATCCTTATCACTGGCAATGACATTCAAACCAAATGTATTCATAGGCCTTCACTCCTTACAGCTTCTCAGGATTCCTGTTTTGCTTTTTCGATTACCTCGTCAATGGTACCCACATTAAAGAAAGCATTTTCCGGATATTCGTCCATCTCTCCGTTTACAATCATCTTGAACCCACGGATAGTTTCCTTTAACGGTACATATTTACCCGGAATACCGGTGAAGACTTCTGCCACATGGAACGGCTGGGAAAGGAACTTTTGCACCTTTCTAGCACGGGCAACTACTTTCTTGTCTTCTTCAGACAATTCTTCCATACCCAGAATCGCAATGATGTCCTGCAGTTCTTTGTATTTCTGCAGATATTCCTGCACCTTTCTGGCTGTCTCATAGTGTTCTTCTCCCACTACATCTGCTTCCAGAATACGGGAACTGCTCTCCAGAGGGTCAACCGCCGGATAAATACCCTGCTCTACAATCTTTCTGGACAAAACCGTGGTGGCATCCAGATGCGCAAAGGTGGTGGCCGGCGCCGGGTCTGTCAAGTCATCGGCAGGCACATAAACAGCCTGTACAGAAGTAACAGAACCATTTTTTGTGGAAGCGATACGCTCCTGCAGTTCACCCATTTCCGTTGCCAGCGTCGGCTGATAACCTACGGCAGAAGGCATACGTCCCAAAAGGGCGGAAACTTCTGAACCAGCCTGTGTAAAACGGAAAATATTATCAATAAACAGCAACACATTCTGATGTTCTTCATCACGGAAATATTCTGCCATGGTAAGCCCTGTTTCCGCTACACGCATACGGGCACCAGGGGGCTCATTCATCTGTCCGAACACCAGAGCTGTTTTTTCCAAAACCCCGGATTCTTTCATTTCTGTCCAGAGGTCATTTCCCTCACGGGAACGTTCTCCAACACCGGTGAAGATGGAATATCCGCCGTGCTCGGTAGCAATATTGCTGATAAGTTCCTGAATCAATACCGTCTTACCTACACCGGCACCACCGAAAAGACCGATTTTACCACCTTTTGCATATGGCGCCAAAAGGTCGATAACCTTAATACCGGTTTCCAGAATCTCTACTACAGGACTCTGTTCTTCAAACGTCGGCGGGTCTCTGTGAATAACCCAGTGCTTTACATCATGCAGCTGTTCGCCTTTGTCTATGGTTTCACCCAGAACATTAAAAAGACGACCCAGAGTTTCTTTTCCTACAGGTACGGAAATACCTGCTCCTGTAGCAGTAACCTCCATATCCTTGCTAAGTCCGTCACTGGAAGCCAGCATAATACAGCGCACCGTATGATTTCCGGTATGCTGTGCCACTTCCATAACAAGCTTTCTGCCGTTTAACTCTACAGTCAAGGCGTCTTTGATGCTTGGGAGGTTCTGATTTTCAAATTCTACGTCTACGACAGGTCCCATAACCTGTACAATTTTACCTTTTTCCATCAAAAGGAAACCTCCTTCTACAGTTTTTTCTTCTGTGCTTTAGCTCCGCTGATAACCTCAGTAATTTCCTGGGTAATCGCCGCCTGACGCACACGGTTATATTTAATAGATAAATCCTTCAGCATATCCCTGGCGCTGGATGTTGCTGCATCCATAGCCATCATACGAGAATTGTGCTCGCTGGCATAGGATTCCACCAGACAGCCGTAAATCATGCCACGCAGATAGTTTGGAACAATACTGTTCAGCACCTCCTCTGCGGAAGGAATCATTTCGATTTCTTCCTGATGAATATCTACCAGCTTTTGTACAGAGGTATTGAAAGCAGCCTTCTTCAACGGCAAAAGCTGCTTCTTTTCCGCTACCATAGTAGCGGCATTAGCCATACGGGTGTAAATAATATGAACCTCATCCAGTTCACCCTCCAGGTACATAGCTATCATCTTTTCAGAAATCACTCTGGCCCTGTGCATGGTTGGTTTCTGCACCGTAAAGCGAAAATTCGTATCCACGTCTACGTCTTTTTTAAAAAAATACTGTCTTCCCACTTCCCCCAGCACAAAAAGCTGGACGTTTTTGCGGTTTTCCATACAGTCTTCAGCAATTTTAAAAACATTGTGGTTATACGCACCAGCCAGACCTTTATCTGCAGAAACTACAATATAACCGATTTTCCTGGCTTCCGGTGCGATTTCCGCTCTTTCATCAAAATATTTATGCTCCGTGTCCTCCATGTGACGCAGAACACGTCCTATGGCTGACTGCAGAGAATAAAAATAAGGTTCTGTATCTGCCAGGGTCTTCCTGGCTCTCTTCAGTTTTGATGAAGAAATCATGTACATGGCACTGGTAATTTTCATAGTATCCTGGATACTTTTCATACGGCTTTGTATTTCTTTTGCACTTGCCATCTCATCACCTGTTCCTGTTCTTAAATTCCTCTGCTACCTTTAAAATCTTTTCGCCCAGTTCATCGGAAAGGACTTTTTTCTCATTGATTTCATCTCTGATTTCCGGATATTTAACATCAAAATATTCCAGCATGTCCATCTGAAATTTCTTCACTTCTTTCACCGGAATTCCTGTCATGATTTTATGAGTCGCTGCCCACAATGTAATTACCTGCTCATGAGAAGCAAGCGGTCTGCAAAGGGGCTGCTTTAACAATTCCATCAAACATTTTCCATAATCCAACTGCGCCATTGTAGCATCGTCCAAATCTGAAGAGAACTGTGTGAACACTTCCATCTCACGATACTGCGCCAAATCAATACGCATGCTTCCGGACGCCTTTTTCATAGCTTTTGTCTGTGCAGCGCCACCTACACGGGATACGGAAAGACCTACATTTACGGCCGGGCGCACACCCGCATTAAATAAGTCACTTTCCAGGAAAATCTGTCCATCCGTGATGGAAATTACATTCGTCGGAATGTATGCGGATACATCTCCTGCCTGTGTCTCAATAATAGGCAGTGCAGTAATAGAACCGCCGCCTGCTTCTTCGCTCAGACGACTGGAACGTTCCAGAAGTCTTGAATGCAGATAAAAAACATCACCCGGATAAGCCTCACGTCCCGGAGAGCGTTCCAGAAGCAGAGACAGAGCACGGTAAGCCACTGCATGCTTGGACAAATCATCGTACACAATCAGCACATCTTTCCCCTGATACATAAAGTATTCCGCAAGGGCTGTACCGGAATAAGGCACAATATACTGCAACGGCGCACAGTCGCTGGCCGTAGCAGAAAAGACCGTGGTGTATTCCATAGCACCGTATTTTTCCAAAGTTCCTACCAGTTTTGCTACCGTAGAAGCCTTCTGTCCAATAGCCACATAGATACAGATAACATCCTTACCCTTCTGGTTTAAGATAGTATCTACAGCAATAGAAGTCTTACCCGTCTGACGGTCTCCAATAATCAACTCACGCTGACCGCGTCCAATAGGGAACATGGAGTCAATGGCCAGAATACCGGTTTCCATTGGCACAGATACGGATTTACGGTCAATAATCCCCGGCGCTTCCTGCTCTATAGGCCGGTAATCCTTTGCTTCGATTTCTCCTTTGCCATCAATAGGCGCCCCCAGGGCATCTACGATTCTTCCAACGAAGTTCTCGCCTACAGGAATACCTGCCTTTTTCTTTGTACGGGCCACTTTAGTGCCTTCCTTGATTCCTGTGTCTTTTCCGAAAATGATAACACCGATTTCGTTTCTCTTAATATCCTGCACCATTCCCTTGACACCGTTTTCAAAGGTCACAATTTCGCCGTACATGGCATGGTCAATCCCGTAAACAGTCGCAATTCCATCGCCTACCCAGATAACGTTTCCGACTTCCCGGACACCTGCTGTGGTATCGAAGTTTTCAATTTCTTCTTTCAGAATGGAAATAATTTCTTCTGAATTGATTGAACTCAAACCGTTCACCTCCAGATTAATTTTTGTTGTAATGCATTGATACGGCCTTTTAAGCTGTAATCAAATTCCTGGTCTTCTACCCGGAGAATAAATCCTCCCACCAGACTTTTATCTTCTTTTAGTTCCAACGCTGTATCCTCTGCACCGTATTTCTGCTCTAAAAATTTCTTTATCTCCTCCAGTTGTTCTTTTGCAGGAGGAGTTACATAGTAAAGTACAGCGTTTAAAATATGATTCTGTTCGTTATAATATTCCTGATACGCCTGAAAAATCTCAAAGAGAAGTTCTGCATGACGATATTTGCAGAGAACACAGATAAAGTCTGCCAGTTTCTTTTCAAAGATTCTTCCGACTGCTTTTTCTTTCTGTAAAAGAGGCACCACCGGACTTTCCAATATCTGTAAAAGCTGTGGCGTCTCTTCCAGGACTCGTTTTGCATCTTTGATGCTTTCCGGGGTAACGGAAAGTTCATAGAGCACTCTTGCATAATTAATGGAGGTCTGTGTCATTTGCATCACCTGCTTTTGCTAAAAATTCATCATAGAGCATATGGTTTCCCTTGTCACTGCTGCCATCGGAAAGCAATTTCTTTGCTGCCTCCATAGCCAGGCCTGCGATTTCTGACTTTGCACCCTGCATGGCATTTTTTTTCTCCTGCTCTGCAGTATTTTTTGCTGTTTCTATGATTTTTGCTGCCTGCAGATTTGCATTTTTTACAATGCCTTCACCCATTCGTTTTGCATCTGCTTTTGCACCTTCAATAATCTGCGCAGATTCTTCTTTTGCAGAAGAAAGGGCCTGTTCATACTGTCCTTTTAATTCATCTGCTTTTTCCTGAACTGCCTTTGCATGATCAAATTGGCTTGCAATGAGCGCTTTTCTCTTTTCCATAATTCCCATTACCGGCCCGATAAGGAATTTTTTCATCAAAAGATAAAGAACAATCAGGTTTATAATCGTCCAGACAAGGTCCCAACCTAATTTCAGCACCTTTCCTGCACCTGCCTTTCTTTTAATGATAGATTATAAGAATAAGATTAACAAACCAATAACGAAACCGTAAATAGCGGTTGCCTCTGCAAGTGCACAACCCAGAAGAAGTGCTTTGCTGATTTTACCTTCTGCTTCCGGCTGTCTTGCAATAGCTTCCGTCGCTTTTGATGTTGCTATACCGATACCAAGACCTGCTCCAATACCTGTTAATACTGCAATACCTGCACCAATTGCTGCTGTCATAATTCATTTCTCCTTTTCTTCTTAAGTTTTAGTCTTCTATCTGCTCTTTAATAAAGAGGGAAGTTAAAAAAACAAATACATAGGTCTGAATCAGACCGTCAAAAATATCAAAATATAAGCTGAATGGAACTGGCAGAACTGCCGGCATAATCATTTTCAGCAATTCCATAATAACAAAGGAACCAATAACATTACCAAACAGTCGCATACACAAAGATATAGGACGAATGGCGATTTCCATAATGTTAATCGGCGTCACAATAGGCATGGGCTCTGCAAAGCTTTTCAGAAATCCCTTCGTGCCCTTCTTATGGAATCCGGCATAATAAATAAGGAATAAACTCATAATGGCAAGGGCTGCCGTTACGTTTAAATCCTTAGTAGGGGGCTTAAAGCCAAGCAAACCGATAAGGTTCGCCACTCCGATATAAATGGCTGTGGAAATCAGATACGGAATATATCTTCTGCCTTCTTTGCCCAGAATATCTGTAAAAAAATCATCCAGGAAACTGATAAAAGCTTCCAGGGCCAACTGCTTCTTTCCCGGATTTTCCACTTTCAGATTTCGAACAAACACAATGGCCAGAAGGGTAAGCACCGCCATGATAATCCAGGTAACCACCACAGATTCTCCTATCGGAATCCCGCCGAAGATGGGAATGTTGAATACGGTTTCACAATTTAATTCTTCCGTAATTCTTTCCGCTATGTTATTCGTAGGACATCTCCCCTTTCTGTGTTAATGAATTCTTGACTTTCTCCTTTCCGTTTTCTATTGTTGCTGTGAGCAATAAAACAGATATGGCACTTGTTTTTTGTGTCTTCTTATTAATTGCTTTTAACACATTACTGCTAATTAATTGATTTGTCAATCTTTCTCTTTTTTGAAAAAAATGGCTGGAATTTCGTCACTTTTTCTTGTAGTTTTTTAAAGTTTTCTTCTCTTTTTGTGTGATATTCCATGGTTTTAGTATACCGTTTGGTATACACTGGTTCTACCACTTGCTTTTTTCACAATAATTTTATAATTTCATTATTTATTTTTATTATTTTTTACCATTTGTATTCATAATAAAAAGGAAAAGCTGTTTTAAATGTCCAATAAAACCACTTTTCCTTTGGCCATTCTGTGAACAGGTGTGCATTTTCCTATTCTCTGCGTTTTTACTTTTCTTCTCTTTATTCTTGTGCTATGCTTATCTTACCTAAAAGGAGGTGCAACCCATATGAAATCATCTACGGAAAACACCCTGCAAAAGCTGATTATTGCAGGCGCAGGCCCGGCAGGTATATCTGCTGCGTTATATGCGGTCCGGGCAGGTATTACGCCTTTGATTCTCTATAAAGACGGCGGCGCGTTGGAAAAAGCTGTAAAAATCGAAAATTACTATGGTTTTTCCCATCCCATTTCCGGAAAGCAATTATATGAAAATGGCTTGCTTCAGATACAGGCTCTGTCTGTTCCCACTTTACAAGAAGAACTTCTATCCATAGAATATGACGGAGACTATCTGATTCATACAGCCCTTCATACCTTTCGTGCAAAATCTGTCATTCTGGCCACAGGCACAAAAAGAAATACCCTGGCCTTAAAAGAGCTGAAAAAATATGAAGGAAACGGCATCAGCTACTGTGCTGTGTGCGACGGTTTTTTCTACCGCCAAAAAGAGGTTGCTGTTCTGGGAAACGGGCCTTACGCCTTGCACGAAGCCAGAGTCTTAGAGCCTCTGGCCAAAAAAGTCACCATTCTCACAAATGGAACTGAACCGGCATTTGCTGCCGAAGAACTGGGAAGTATCCGCGTGGAAGAAAAAAAGATACTCTCTGCCAGAGGCGACACCTCTCTGTCTCATCTGGAATTTGAAGACCATACTCTCTTCCCTCTGGATGGACTTTTCGTGGCCCTTGGGACTGCTGACAGCACGGATATCGCCCGGAAACTGGGACTTTTCATGGAAGATAATCATATTCTGATAGAAAAAGATACCAGCACCGCCCTTCCCGGACTTTTTGCAGCCGGAGACTGTACCGGAGGCTTACTGCAGATTTCAAAAGCCGTTTACGAAGGTGCTCTGGCCGGTACAAAAGCTGTAGACTATCTGCGGAAAGAACTGCAATAGAAAAAATCAGGAAAATGTAACTTTGTCACAGACATTTTAACGTTTCTGCGTTATAATAAAGACAATTTCAGAAAGACGAAAAGGAGATTGGAATTATGGCAATGGAATTCACAACGGCAAATTTTGAACAGGAGGTCTTAAACTCTGAGGTTCCGGTACTAGTAGATTTCTGGGCTACCTGGTGCATGCCCTGCAAAATGCTGGCACCTGTCATCGAAGAACTGGCAGAAGAAGCCAATGGGGCTTACAAAGTGGGAAAGGTGGATGTCGACGCTTCCCCGTCTATTGCAGCACAATTCGGCATTATGAATATCCCTACGGTTCTGCTCTTCAAAAACGGTCAGGTAGCCGGTAAATCTGTAGGTGCGGTTCCGAAAGAAAAACTGCAGGATTTACTCCGGTAAATCTGCAGCAACTCTCCCTGCATAAGTGCTGGAAATCACTCTATCAGCTTTCATGTTTACAAAAGCTGATAGAGTGATTCTTTTCTCTCTAGTTTAATTTCTCCCCGATTCAAAGAAATCGAACCGGTTTTGGCCAGTTGTTTCAAAGTCCGGCTCACGGCTTCTCTGGCACTCCCAATGATTTTCGCAATCTCTTCATGAGTCATAGCAATGCTGGAAGAACCTGTTTTGGCAGATTCATCTAACAGAAAAGAAACCACTCTCTGGGTCAGACTTAAAAAAATCATCTGCTGCAAAGCCTCCACCACATCGGAAAAACGCTTTGCCGCTTCTTTATACATAAAGTTGTCCATATATACATTCTCCCTGGACATGGCAGCCAGAAGCCCCGCTGGAATCACCAGAGCCGCACACTCCGTCTGCGCTTCAATTTCCACGTCAAAAGTAATGGCAGAAAGCACACAGGAAGCTGCCAATATGCAGCAATCCCCTTCCCGCAAACGATAAATTGTCACCTCTTTCCCCTCATCGGAAAGCAGGTATGTCCGCATAATTCCCTCCAGAATAAACACAGCCCCCAGACATTCTCTTACGCTGGAATAAATGCTGTCACCGGCCTGATACCGGACAATCCGGGATTCTCGAAGCAGCAATTCTTTCTGAATCTCCGTCAAATGTTCCCAAAACGATTTTTTTCGCAAAATTTCTTCTTTTTTCTCATTCATTTGTATCCCTGCCTTGTATTTTTTATCAACACCTTTTACAATTATCTCTATAACTAAGCATACAGCAAAGGAGTCGCTTATGAAAGCTAAACATCAAAAAATAAAATCCATTTTCCTGATTTTGATTCTTTTTCTCATAACCACCTCGCCAATTCTGCTTTCCGCTTTGCAAAAAAACTTTGCCATACGGGTGGCCTGCGTGGGTGACAGCATTACCTATGGAGCCAAAATTGAAGACAATTTCCTCAATTCCTATCCAGCCCAGCTACAGCTGTTTTTGGGCAGCGACTATCTGGTGGGGAATTTCGGCGCCAGTGGATACACACTGCAAAAAAGCGGAAATTTCCCTTATTGGAATCACCCTGCTTTTCAGGAAAGCTCTGCTTTTCAGCCAAATATCGTGCTGATTATGCTGGGCACCAATGATACCAAGCCCTATAATTGGACGGGAACGGAAAATTTCCTGGCAGACTACCGGGAATTGATTGCCCACTACCGTTCTCTGAAAAGCCAGCCTCAGATTTATCTCATGACACCGGCCACTATTTTTCCGGAGAGTTTCAAACCCGCTAACGGCTACAAAATGCAGGCTGACGTGGCAGATTTGGTATCCAATGCTGTAAAAGAACTTGGAGAAGAAGAGCATCTGCCTGTCATTGATGTACATGCCTACACCCGGACGCACCCGGAATACTTTCTCCTGGACGGCGTGCATCCGGATGCCTACGGCGCAAAGGCCATTGCCCGGCTTACTTTTGAAGCTCTTCGAGAAAACGAAAGCAGTTTTCAAAAATAAATTCCTGTACTCAGGATTCTTCTATTTTTCCCTGTTTTTGCAGGTATTCCAAAAAGGCCTTACAGCCGGTTACGATGTCTCGGTATGTATCATCAAATTTTCTGCTGTACCAGGGGTCTATGACAGAAGCTGTGCTGCCTGTGTATTCCAGCAACATTTTGATTTTTCCGCCTCTGTGTCCGGTGATTTTCTCTATGTTGCGAATGTTCATGGTGTCCATGCCGATAAGATAGTCGTACTTGTCATAATCTGACTTCTTTAACTGCACGGCTCTTTTACCTTCACAGGAAATACTGTGACGGGCCAGTTCCTCCCTGGCCGGCGGATACACCGGATTGCCGATACCGTTCCAGATTTCTTCGGTGCTGGTAGCGGCAGAGGCGATTTCAAACTGAGACGCAAGGCCCTGGGCCTGCACCATGTCTTTTAAAATGAATTCTGCCATGGGGCTGCGACAGATGTTGCCGTGGCAAATAAATAGTACCTTTATTTTCTCCATTTTATCTCCTCATATCCTCTCAAAGCCTTATAAATACTGGCTTTTCAGCCTTTGTGCATTTTTTACTTGAAAGGTTCTTTTTCTTATAAATTCTTGTATTTTCTCATGTTTTTTCGGGCATTTGTGGTACAAATGGGTTATTTTTAAAGTCCCAAATTCCTTATGAGATAAGGCTTACATGAGTTGTTTGTGCATGTTTTTGGGTTATAAACTTTTTCTTTTCCAGTTCATCCCTTGCTTCTTTTAATCTGGCAAGTTCTTTCTTTGCATCATCATAGCCGGTATGCGTATAAATATTAAGTGTTACAGATACATCTGAATGCCCCATCAGATATTGCAGTGTCTTTGGGTTCATCCCTGAATTGGCCATATTTGTACAATAAGTATGCCTGCATACATGAGGAGTAATTGGCGGCAACTGCAACAAATGTTCACGATTATATTTTTCTCTTGCATGCTGCATGTACTTTTCCCAGTGAAGTGCAACCATTGGTCTTCCATTCTTATCCAGAAACAGAAATCCTCCATATCCATCCACCATCGGCTCACGTTTTGGTTTCCTTCTATTCTTCAAGATTCGAAGAAATGCCTCTTTTACATCCGCTTCCATTGGAAGTAACCGCGTACCACTTGTTGTCTTTGTAGATACGATGATATACTTCATTTCTCGAGTTCTTTGCAACTGATGATTCACATTGATAATATCTTCTTTAAAGTCCAAATCTTTTACAGTAAGCCCACAAAATTCAGATATTCTAAGACCTGTCTTGAATAAGATATAAAATGCATCATAATACTGATTATAATGTGGATCATTCTTTACAAACTCGAGAAATTTTGCTTCATCTTCCGGAGAAACAGCTTGTCTTTTCTGACTGTCATTAACAAGTACTGTACCTAATTCAAATCCAAATGGATTTTTTAGAATCAAGTCATCATCCACAGCCATTTGAAAAGCAGGTCTTAAAACACCTCTGATGGAATGAATGGAACTATATCCTCTACCATCTCTTTGTAGTTTTATCAGAAAAATCTTTGCGTCAGAAAGTTTCACATCATCCACTTTCTTATAAGCGAATTCTTCCTTTTTCAATACATTCACCACAAATTTGTAATTCGCTAAAGTATTATGCTTTACTCCTGTTTTCAGGGAAAGATATCGTTCCACAAGTTCAAGCACTGTAATGTTACTTCCTGTAATCCCTTGCATCTGTAAGGACTGAACTTTTCTTTCTTTTTCCCTGAGAGAAAGATCTGCCCGTTTACCTTCCGGCATCTTATCTGCTTCTGTCAATCTCCAACTATATAATATTTTACGCTTACCAAGTGAATCTGTATATTTATAGCGGTAACGTCCACTTGGTTCCTGCCATTCTCCTTGCTGGAGAACTCTGCCTTTATCATCACGTCTCTTTGAAATCATATCCTACCTCCAAGGGGACGCAACATGATATTGTTAGTATATCATGTAACCCCTAATTCGAACACCTCCTTCTTTTAAATTTCATTTTATATCGCACTGAGTGTATCAATAAATTTTTCAAATCTTGTTCGTTTTATCTGTACACGATTCCCATTCCAAAGCAAATACTCTGCATTTGGATTGTCATTGACTAACTTACGAAGCTTTCCTTCTCCAATACGAAAATAGGATGCTGCCTCTTCAATGGATAATGTATACTTCTTCCAATAAGGTATATCATAACTTGTCATTTGTATGCCTCCTTCTATTATCTTTGTTTTTGACATTGGCGGCTGGCAAAGGTATCTATAAAGACTGCCAATGCCAAAGTAGTTTTTTGCCAATGTCATCCTTTATTCTGTTGTCAACGCAACTGTTTTTCTTCCCTGACACCAGTCGTAGCTCATTCTGTTTTCCAGCTGCTTTCTTGCATCTCTTCCTGTTCTGGAAGAAATCCCATAGGCTAGTAGTTCTGCCTCTAATTCTTCTAAACACATTACTTTTCGTTTGGTTAATAACTCCAGGATCAACTTCTGTGCCTTTTCCAGTTTCGTTTCCTTTTTCGTTCCTGCTTTCCCCATCAGCAGATCTTCAATGGATATATCATATTCCCCTAACCATTTTAAGCCTTCTTCTCCTAAAGAAAACGCTACCGGATTTTCCTTCTTAGCAAGAGAATCCTTTTGCTGATATACCACTCGGATATCCTGTTCCTTCTCTTTTTCCACCTTTTCTACAAATAAGATGCTTCGTACTGCCGCTGCGATATCAATGGATCCCAAGGAACGGTAATCGCTCTGACTTCCCGATGACTTATTCAAATGTCCAATGAGAACAATGGCACATCCAGTTCTCTCTGCAATCGTACTGAGATGTCGAAATAAGGGACGGATCTCATTCGCCCGGTTCATATCCACATTGGCTCCCAGATAAGCCTGTATGGGATCCATGATCATGAGGCGTACATTATTCTGTCGGATGGCTTTTTCAATCCGATCGTCCGTCATAGAAAGCTGTTTTTCATCTTCATTGATGAAGCGTACTCTTGTCATATCTGCACCACATTTTGCTAATCTAGGCTTAATGGTATCTGCTATCCCATCCTCTGCTGTTTGATACAACACATTAAAGGGTTCTATGGGAAGTGCATTGGGAAGTTCTTTTCCATTTGTACAGTATGCGGCGATTGCCATTGCAAGCCACGTTTTTCCTTTTCCCGGATTCCCCTGGATCAAAGTAACCTTTCCAAAGGGAATGAACGGATACCATAACCACTGGACCACCGTTTCCTCAACCTCCGACATCTTCATGACTGGAACTGGTTTTTCCCTGGCATCTCTCCAACACATCTGCTTTGCCATATTTTCTACCGGAACTTCTGCTACCAGACATTCATTCCAGTCTTTCTTCACCGGTTCTAATCGGTACACACTCAGTTCCTCCGGAATAAGAGAAACAAACTGCCTGCATCTCTCATTTCCAGGCTCATCATTATCCAGACACAAGTAGATGGAATGGATATAAGGATATTCTGTATACATCCGTTTCATTGCTTTTTCACTCAATCCTCCCAGGGAAATATAACTATGCTTTTCCCATTCTTCTGAAACTGCAGTGATATAAGACAAAAGATCAATGGGGGATTCAAACACAAATAGTTTTTCATCCGTTCCTATATGGCCAAATCCATAGGCTTTTTCTGAACCTCTTGCTTCCCCACGATATCGGTTCTCATCAGTTCCACGCATAGCTGCATATCTGGGATTCTGTTCTTTGTCTCTTCCAACGAACACCACATTGTGATATGCTTTGCTTTCATAAATATCTCCCTTTTCGATCATCTGATCCACCAAATGTTCCGATAGTTTTCTCTGTTCAATGAGATACTTCCTTGCAATCTCACAGCTTTCATTTCTTTCTGGCAGTTCCAATCCAGGCAAGGGGATGGGGCAGACCTTCTGTCTGCCTGCATCTTCCTTCGCCGTTCTTCTGTTGGTTTCTCCAGCTCCCTCTTCTCCTAATAATTCTTTGACTGCCTCTGCAAAAGAAAGACCGTAGAATTCTTTCATAAAATCGATGGCATGGCCGCCTTTATTCTGACTAAAACGATACCATTCGTTCTTGTTGATCATCACACTGTCATGTCGCAACCATCGGTATTCCTTCCCACATCGTTTGAACGATTCTCCTCTCCCAGAAAGAAAAACATATAAATCGGTATCATCTGCTCTTTGGATCTGTTCTCTTGTATATTCTTCCATCTTCTAAAATCCCTCCTATAATTCCATTCCATGATGTTTCTTCTTTCGTTTCATGGTTCTCACTGCTTCTTTTGTTTCTGTGGATTGCTCCCGCTTGTTTGTTTCTGGAAGAGAGACACCTTCTCCTTCCTCTGCCATCAAAGCTTCCACATGATTTTTGATTCCCTCATACTTTCGTAACATGGCATGGATCCGTTTATCTTCTTTTCGTAAAGCAGCTATCTCTTCTGATAAACGAGCGGCTTCTCGTTTCCATTGTCCTTCCGGAATCTTCCCACTTGGGTCTAGATTTTCTTTTAAGATTCTTTCCGAACGATAATATCTGCTAAGTTCCTTCTTATGTTCCTCTTTGAATTTTTCCCTGCCAAAATATTTGTTCTTTAATTCCAGATAAACAGGTCTTGTTTCAAAATACTCTTTCATTGCATAAAGATTGCTGTTGACACTTCGCAAAGCAGACAGTTGTTGATTCAACCGCTGACTCATCTCATTCAGCTGTATATCTAATTCCTGGATTTTCTCTGTCAGCTGTTCTGGGTTTCTCACATCCTGCTCTTCCAGAAAGCGGATCGTCTCTGCAAATTGTTTCAGATTTGTATTCTTTGCCTTTTTCGTTCCATAAGCGTAAGATTCTGCGACTGCATTTCTCTTGTCATAATAGTTTCTTAGATAATCCGCTAAAGTTGGCTGATGTAAGGATGCCATCCGTTCCATCAACTGGCTTTGTCGAAGCAAAGACCATTGAAGAAGATTCTTTGCCCGTTCTTTCATATCATTCAAGGCACGGATAAGTCGGTTTAAACTTCCCAGTGCGGTTGAAATTCCTCTTGCTTCCATCGCCTGTACGTTCGGTCCTTCATGCACCATCGGGATCTTATCAATCCCCCGTTCCTCATAAGATCTGGCATCGACTCTTTCTGTAAGTCCTTTTTCTTCATACAGTTCGTTGCACATCCTCGCCCAGGCACTTCTCCATTCTTCCAAGGTTTCTTTCCTGCTCCAATCCGTTGTATGTACCGCCCGAAATACCGGTTGTCCTTTCTGATTCAAAACCGGCTGTCCATCCGGTGTTAATACTGGAATCTTTTTTTGTTTTTGTCCCCAGGTACCATCTTCCTGTAAAGGGCGGATGGGAACCATGATGTGCATATGGGGATTGGGTATTTTATCCTTTGCCTTCTTCGGATCATGGATCGCTAGATCTGCGATCATCCCTCTTGCGACTAACTGTTCTTCTACAAATCTTCTTGCAAGCTCAATATTTTCTTCCATAGAAAACTCATTCATCAAGGCAATATCAAAGCTGTGTGCCAGCTGTGCTTTCTTATTCCCTTCGATCCATTCCACCTCATTCCAAAGGGTCTCTCTGTCTTTGAATCTCTCCGGAGCCTGTTGGGGAAGATGGATCTCCGCTAATACCACACCGCCTTTTCTCGTATAATCACTTACTTCTCCATAATACGTACATTCCAGTTTTGTACCGGCTCGGTAAGCAGCACTAGCAATGGCAGACTGCCCTTTTCCTCTGGATAATTGATTTAGATGAAAGTGATAACATCCCATCTTACGCATCTCCCTGTGGCAGTTCACCTCGCTGCATCGCCTTTAATAGTGCTTCCTCTTCTGCGAATTCTCGTTCCTTTGCTTCTGCCGCTTCCGCCCGTCCACGAACCATTTCATGAACGACATCACAAAACTTACAAGCGGGATTATGAAGAAGTTCATCCATCAGCTGATAAAATTCTGCCTCTGTCAGATATTTGGTATCTTTACAGATTGCTTCTATGGCTGCTCCCTTCTGGATCAACAGATGGGTTCGTGCCTTTCGCTTTTTCTTTTTCTGTGTATCCAGATAATTCAAGGATCTCTGGATCCTGTGTTCTGCCTGTTCCTTCTCAAGCTTTGCCTGTTTCAATGCAGCTTCTGTTTTTTCAATCTCATAAAGTGCTTCCTGGGTATATTCCTGAAATGTTTTCTTCTTCGCCATATCGTTCTTTTCCTCCTTTTTCAACTCTTCCATTTTCTCTGTTACGGGATAGGCATTTCTGCCGGAAGGGGAACCCTTCTTCGGATGGATCATCCGCCAACACTTTCGGAATTCCCCTTCAGAAAGATGCTACTTCCGTAGGACGCACATACCTTTTAAGGTATATAAGTGCGCTCTTCTGCTTTCAGCATCCGAGTTTTTCTTACTCAAACGGAAGTTCTTCTCCGTCTGGAAGATGCATAAATCCATCTGGATCGGTATCTTCTTTCTTTTCTGATCCTGACAGTTTCTTCCCTTCTGCGAAATAATGTTCTTCTACAATCACGTTGGTGGCATAAACTTTATTCCCCTCCTGATTCACATAGCTTCCTGTCTGGATCCGTCCGCTTACTAAAATCTTCAAACCTTTTTTCAGATATTGTTCTGCAAACTCAGCATTCTTCCCAAAGGTAACACAGGAAATAAAATCTGTTTCTGCCTTTCCATCCTTTCGATATCGTCTGTCTACTGCCAGCGTGTATCGTGCCATAGCAGTACTATTTTCATCCTGGAGATATTTCACCTCCGGATCTTTTGTCAGTCTTCCCATTAAGATTGTTTTGTTCATGTAATTTCTCCTTTCTCTTTTCGTTTTTTTCTTTGTTCTTGAATCAGGCCCGATTCTTTTAAGGCAACTATAATTTGTTCCTCATATATCAGAACGTAGATAGGGCTTTTTACAAATAAAAAAGGAATTTTATTTTTTTGTCCTCATATAACGAAAGGCTCAGAGGGGAAAATACAGGGTGGAAAAGGAAATTTTTTATTTTTCTGCACAAAAAAATACCCCTATGACTTCAAAATCGAAATCATAGGAGTATTTAGTCCTACCTACTCAATGGGGTGTTTTACATTTTGTTTTACACATGTTATTACAGTGTTTTTCAGTTCGACAAGCTGAAATTTATCTTAGAAATTACAGCAATGTTATTTTGATAAACTTTCAAGAATTGAAATATCATGCTTATCTTTATCTCTTAATTCATAACCTGAATGGAAAACTTTTTGGCCTTTTAAAGATATACAAGGAATTGTTTTGCCTTCAAAAAAAACACTACCAAAGTAATCTTTTTCAAACTCATACCATCCACCCTCTAAATCAGCTTGTTTTGAAGTTCCGTCCTCATTTAAAACGAACGGGTGAATGTCTAAGTAACCAAGTTCATCACTATATAACTCTATTCTAACCGGTTTCCAGTCTGTATCAATTTTATAGCCCAGATTCAAAAGCACATTTAACAATTTTTCCGTATGTTGAGCATCAAAATTTATATCTATATCTCTATGAATTCTTGTTTGTTTACCAGCTAAAATATCTACACCCCATCCGCCATCCAACCAGTATGTAATTCCAGTATTTTCGAATAATTCTATTACTTTCATTAAATCTTCTTTTGTTGTTATTTCTTTTCTACCCATACAAAGTCTCCTTTACAACTTCTATATAATTGTTTAGTTAAGTCAATATCAATATCTAATTGCCAAGGCTCAAAATCAAAAATCATGGTCATCACACTCCTTTTTAAAATTCTAATTTATCATTTTCTTTCAGTATATCATAATTATAATCTTTCCACAAAACAAAAAATTTTAATTCCTACGGATTTTTCTACAAAGCATATAACCACATATTATTACACTTCATCAAAAAAACTTTCTCACCCTATATTGAAAAATCGTAACTGAATATCCGACATTCTATCCATCAATAGTTTCTCTTTAACAAATATCATCTTAGTACGGTATCCTGTTCCATCTGGTGTAAGTTTTACTACACTTATTATAACTTCAAAAGCAAACGCCCAAACTGCTTTCTTATTAAAAAAACTTAGAAGAGACATTCTCCTCTAAGCCTTTATACTTTATCATAGAATACTTTTTACTTTTATATTTCCTCATGGTCACGATGCTTTTTTCGCTTAAATCCTACCTTTTGAACACAGGATATTACATGTAAAGATTTTACCCCCACTAAAGACTCTTACCTCACCTCATAAACACCTTCACAAAAACGCCTCTTTTGTTACATCCATATGTAAAGAACTATCTGCTTTTTTACATTTAAAACACGCTATACCAAATTATAAAGATTTTACTTTCAAATTTATTTATAAAAAAAGCTGTAAGATTCCACTATTAGAATTCTTACAGCTTTCATTCTCATCATGTCACATCCCTAAATTATAATTATTTATCTTGTAACACTCACACAAAAATCTATGGGTTATTTTCGGGTTATTTCTTCCACACAAATACCTTCCAAGTAGTGATTTTACTGACTTTTTAAGGAGTTCTTCAAAGAGTGCCGTGGCAGATGAAAAGTATTTTTATCATGTTCTTATATCTCCTTAAATCGTCGTATTTCCTTATATTTAAAGGGTTTTTACAACTTTCATTTTTCTTGTAGTTTCTGTATCTTCTTATAAATTCTCATGTTTTGGCAGTCAAAAGTTGTAAAATAAGTTGTAAAACTACCCCTATTTTACAACTTTACAACTTACCGATTGCAGACTTCTTTCATCTCTTTTTGAATATCGTCAAAGTCCAAGTGCGTGTATGTATTCAGCGTAACTCCTATATCAGAATGTCCCATAATCTTCTGTAATGTCTTAGGATTCATTCCCGACTTTGCCATATTAGAACAAAAGGTATGTCGGCAAACATGAGGTGTGATTTTAGGTAATTCCTGTTTATATATTTTATTATACTTCTCGCAAATATGCTGAAAATATTTCTCCCAATGTAAAGCAACCATAGGCATATCATTTTTATCTAAATACAGGAAACCGCTTTTACCGTCTATCATAGGTTCTGATTTTGGCTTTTTACGATTTTGAATAATCTTACGAAAACACGCTTTTACCTCATCAGTCATAGGCACAAGTCTTGTACCGCTGTCTGTCTTTGTGTCCTCTATAATATATTCCATATTACGCTTACGTTGCAACTGATGATTGACATTGATAACACCTTTTTCTAAATCAATATCAGAAATCGTCAATCCAACAAATTCAGAAATACGAAGTCCTGTCTTGAATAGAATATAAATGCCCTCATAATACCTACGAAAGTGCTTGTCCTGCTTTACAAATTCAAGAAAAGCTCTCTCTTGCTTTCTTGTGATAGCTTCTCTTGTTACGCTGTCATTGACAACCACCGTTGCAAGCTGAAATTCAAAGGGGTTCTTTCGTATCAAATCATCATCAACAGCCATTTGAAACGCTGGTCTTACAACACCACGGATAGAGTGAATACTGCTGTATCCTCTACCGTCTGCCTGTAATTTAATGAGCCAGCCTTTTGCGTCTGATAGTTTTACCTTGTCAATCCGTTTCTTTCCAAAGGCTTCTTTGGCAATGATGTTGATAACAAATTTATAGTTTGCTTCTGTATTATGCCTTACGCCTGTTTTCTGTGAAATATATTTTTTCACAAGTTCCAAGACTGTCATATCTCCACCCGAAGAAACAATATCATCTTCTAAATCTTTACGTATCTGCTTCTCCTTATCCCGTAAAGGAATATCGTCTTTTGCGCCTTGTGGAACTGTATCGGTTTTTACCAGTTTCCAACTATACACATATTTCACATTTCCAGCATTATCTACATACTTATACATATATCTTCCGTCTTTACGTTGACTCTCTCCATTGCGTAAAACACGGTTTTTATTATCCCGTCTTTTTTCGCTCATCTTCGCTCCTTTCCACTTCTGAAAGAGTCCCGATATGACTTGTTCTCATCATAACATATACCAGCTCCTTTTTCACTAGATTGCGTCCAATTTGTCTATAACCTGTTCAAACTGTCGGCGTTTAATCTGTATGCGGTTGCCATTCATAATGAGCCAGCCAGCGTCCTTGTTTTCCTCTGCTAATCGTCTTAACTTGTTTTCTCCGATACGGAAATACTTTGACGCTTCTTCAATGGTAAGGGTGTATTTTTCCCATACGGGAATATCCTGTGCATTACTCATAAAACACCCCCTCACTTTCGATTACGTCTGCTATGTCCGTACACATCTGTTCCACAAGCATTTCCTGTTTTTCGGAAAGGTGGGTACATTCATCAATCATTTTCATGTAGTTTGAGCCTGTCAGTCTGTCGATTTCCTCTATCATCACAATGGACGGCATGACCTGTCTTTCCAGCCATTGCAGAGTGCGTTCCATATTGACAGGTACGGGGTTCATTTCAAAAGGTAAACTGTCATGGGAAATGAATATCTCCCACAACGGATAGTCGGGAAATTCCACAAAATCAGTAATAAGGTAAAACACCAGCCCATGAGGGTTATACGTCAATAACAGTTCCTCAACTGCCTGTACTGCCTTTTTATCACGCAGACGAATTTCAAAACGGTTGATAATATCGGTATGTTTCTTTTTCGTTGCCTGTTCCTTTTGCTTTTCATATAAGCAGAAATATTTTGTGCTTGCCTTTGAACCGATATAAAGGGTACTTGCTAAATTGCGGTTTTTTCCGCTTAATTTTCCACCTTGTACATTTTCATAGTTTTTACAGCGACATTCCGCACCGCCATTTTTGTATTTTTCAGATAAGGTGGGAATATCCAGCAGACCGCACATATCATTGATTGCCAAGTCAAAACGTCGGATAACACCGCCACAGTCAAGACAGCGATTTAAGAATGAATACCAATCCCTGTTCTGTGCCTGTAAGACATATTCCATGTTGCGTGAGCCTGCCCCTTTTAATTCTAAAAATACGCCCATGTGTTCATCATCAGAAGCCATGACCTTGATTTCTCCGTAGGCGTAATGCTCCTTATAGCCATAATACCCATAGTCATAATGGATAAAATAATCTGCTTTCATGCCAAGTACCTTTCGGATAACTTCCAATGCGTCAGTCGTTGGAAAACGGACAGACAGATAATCAACGAGTAGATAAAAAGGTTTATCGCAGATATAGTAATTCAGACAACGCAGGATAATATTTTGTGTTTCCTTGCTGGCGTTGGCTTTCCCGTTCTCAAAGCGGTTGATACTATATCTTGATACATGGGTAAGACTTGCAAGTTGTCCTTGTGAAAGACCGCTTGCAAGACGTTTGTTCTTCAGTTCAAGTGCAAATTCTAAATTGTTCATTGTATTCCTCCAATCCCACAATAGCCTTGAAATACCTGTAAACCACCATTCAAAAAAGTGTGAAGTTACTATCTTCTTAAAACTCCTCATTACTCCTTACAGCTTTGGGGTTGTATGGTTTTTGACTTGTCTTTTGTGAAATAGTGCCCCCCTGTTAGATAACGGGGGCACAATCAAGGCTCGCAGGCTCGCCAGCCGACAAAGCATTTCTTCCCCTTGACACAAGGTGTCATGGCGGTAAGCCTGAGAGGCTTCCGCCACCGTGTCAGAAATACTTTGTCAGCAAGTCCTATTTTGCCTTTTATAACAAGTTCCATTTCAACCGATATTCATATCTATGGGTTTAATCAGATAGGTGTTTCTTTTTGAATGTTTTTGTATTTCATTCTATTGTGCTTATTTGATTACAAGAACATAGTAATTCTTATATGCTTATTTGTCAATATCTTTTTTTGCCTTTACAAATCATATTAAGCATGATAGACTTATAACAGCGGAGATATAACGAGATATGGAGGGTTATGCAATGAAAATAAGCCATTTAGGAAATAATATACAGACCATAAGAAAATTTAGGGGAATGAAACAACAGGAACTTGCGGACAAAATCGGTATCAATATGCAGAGCCTTTCCAAGATTGAAAGAGGATTGAATTATCCTGCTTATGAAACGCTGGAAAAGATAATGGAAGTGCTGGACGTAACGCCAAATGAATTGTTATCGGGAGAATGGAAGTATGTTAATCAGTCCGAAAAAGAAGTCTGTCAGTTTTTGAGAGCAGAGGAACGTCTAAATGCAGAACTAAAACACGGACATTATGATAACTTCTTTGACAGCGAGGAAGAATGGCTGGAATATGAGTTGGAAAAGTTACGGGAATATATTACAGACTATATCAACGGGAAAAGCATTGAAGCGTCCGACCTTTACCCAATCAAAGAATTTATCCAGCATTTGAAATTCCAAAAACTGTTAGACCGCTATGATGATTTATACAGCATGGATATGTTTGGAGAAAGCATAGAGGGACATAAATACAGGACACCTTATCAAGTCGTAAAAATGATAAACCCCAATTCAAAAGAAGATATGGAACTGTTATCGAAATTACCGTGGGTAACGGGTAATTTTGATGATGAGGACGAATAATCTCAGAAAATAAGACTGTAACACATGAAAGGAGTTAAAATCGTGAAGAATGAACTTGATACAATAAATCCTATACAAAATTTGGCTAATATAGAATATTATCCTGCTATGCAAGATATAAATCTACCAATGGAAAAAACAACCAAAATTCCATTAAGCCAAATAAATAATCTCGGTGTTGCCTTCCAACCTTTAACCACCGTTATCCAAACCGTAATAAATGGTACTGGCGGAAGTGGACTTTATTTTGTTAACACACATGGAAAAACTATGTTTCAAAAATCCGGCAGTAGTGAATTTATCGGTTCTCTACAATCAGCTTCTGGACAAGTTGGCGGAGGGCAGGCGACTATGACAACTCTTGCCTGCGATCCGACTATGCTATTTATGGCTATGGCTTTAATGAATATTGAAAAGAAATTGGATAAAATTCAAGAAATCCAACAAGAGTTACTTGAATTCCTAGAGATTAAAGAAACAGCTAAGTTAAAAGGTAATTTGAATACATTAACAGATATTCTGAATAACTATAAATTTAACTGGACTAATGAAAAATATAAAACAAATAAGCACATTCTAGTCCAAGATATCCGCAAAGAATCCGAACAGAATATACTTCTATATCGTGATTTAATTGCTAACAAACATATAACGCCGTCCTTGCTACATAGTGACCAAGAGGTTGGGAGAAAACTAAAAAAATTAGAAAGTCTATTCAAAGATTATCAGCTTGCTTTATATCTGTACGCATTTTCTACATTCCTTGAGGTCTTACTATTAGAGAATTTTGACTCACAATATTTAAACAGTACCTCAAGAAGAATTGAGGAGTATTCTTTAAAATATAGAGAATTATATACGCAGACTTACAATCTATTAGAGCGTTCTTCAAATACCTCTATTCAATCCGGTTTATTAAGCGGATTATCTGCAACAAGTAAAATAATGGGGAAAGCTATTGCCAAAGTTCCTGTTATTAGTAAGTCACAAATAGATGAGAATTTAATTGAAGCAGGTAAAAAACTTGAACTTCACACTTCAAATAGAACTATAAAAACATTAGATAAATTTGTAGATGTACAGAATACTGTGGTTACCCCTTTCATTGAAAATATCAAAACTATAAATATCCTGCATAATACAACTACAGAGTATCTCTTTGATAAAGAGAACTTGTATATCTGTCAGCATACTGAATAATAAAAAACACAAGGGATTTCCTTCACTAAGGATATATCTCTTGTGTTTCTTCTTTATGTATACTTTTCTTCGTAAACGCAAAATAGCAAGTACCTGTTCAAAATCATCCAATGTGAGATAATAGACTCATCACTACAAAGTCCAAATAGTTTAGTACTCAACTTTTTAGACTTTATCACAGGAGGTGAGT
>NZ_JBBEWO010000018.1:0-69406 GCF_038739805.1 Blautia acetica
TACCGCTTTATAGCGGACCAGTAAACGTGCTTGCGACACCGCCCTTCGGGGCGAGCAGTAATAAAGCCCTTTTGAGGGCTAATATCAAACCACCAGTTGAACTGGTGGTTGCTGACTTAGAAAATTCGGCAAAGCTGATAAGGGGTTTGCGTAAAATCCAGATATTTTTCATAGGAATCCCAAGAGACAGTTTCTCCTTCAGGCAGAGCAATTCCCTCACCGATGATATTCTGAATCAGAGCATAATGGAGATTTTTAAATAATTGGTTGTCTGAGAGAACAGATTCCTCATGGCAGTATAATTCTTGGCAATCTTTCACTACGGATTGCACACAGTCTGTAATCTGCTGATTGCCGCAGGGCTTTAACAGATAATGACGGACACCGCACTTCATAGCGCGTTTGGCATAGTCAAATTCTCCGTATCCGGATAGAATGATAAACTGCGTGTTCAGATTGGTATGAGAAATCCTCTCAATAAGTTCCAGACCGGAAATGCCGGGCATGCGGATATCCGTCATGACAATATCGGGGGATTCGTCTAAAATTGTATGATAAGCTTCTACGCCGTCCAGACAGGTTCCGACAAGCGTAATTCCAAGTTCTTCCCAGGGTATCACTTTTGCAATGGTATTACAGATAATTTCTTCATCGTCTACAATTAGTAATTTCAGCATAGCAATTCCTTTCTTTTATAGTTGTATTTTCATTTTTAATTGTTTTTTTCTTGTTGTTCTTCAGTTTTTTGTGAAATTGCAGGAAGGGAAATCTGAACAATGGCATACTCTTCCCCAGTTAGTTCGTCTTCTGCATTGGTCAATTTCAAGCCATATTCTTTGCCGTAGGACAGAGTGAGACGCTTGTGAATATTTAAAAGTCCGATACCAAATCCATGAGGGTGTATTTCCTCTGTTTCCAGTTTTTCCAGAAGGTGTTCTTCAAAAGAGGAACCGTTATTTTTTACCTCAATCAGAAGCACATTTTCTTTGACAGAGGCACGGATAGAAATGTGACAGACTTCAGATATTTCTTCTAACCCATATCGAATGGCATTTTCCAAAATAGGCTGTATAGTAAATTTGGGAAGCTGCAGACAGTAATAAGCAGGGGGAATTTCCACTGTGTATTCCAGCCGTTGGGGGTACCGCAGTTTCTGAATAATTATGTAATTTTCTAAAAGTTTTACTTCTTCCTCCAGGGTAAAAGGTGTGTTCGCACGGCTAAGAGAAATCCGAAGGAGATTTCCAAGAGCTGTGGTGATTTGCACAATATCCTCGGCATTAAGCGCTTTGGCGCGCCAGTTGATAGAGTCCAGAGTATTATAGAGAAAATGAGGGTCCATCTGGCTTTCCAGAGCTTTCAGCTGGGCTTCTTTTTTTAAGAGTTCGTTAGTGTAGTTTTCTGTAATAAGCGTGTTCAGTTTCATTGCCATAGAATTAAAATGAAGGTGAAGTTGTCCAATCTCATCTTTTCTCTGTTTGTAATCATCCGAGGTTTCTGTAAAATCATAAATACCATCTCCAACCAGGTGCATTTTAGTGATAAGATAGTTAAAATGTCTTGTCAGTGCGGAAAGTATTTTAGAGGAAAGCAAAAATACAGTACAAAGAGAAAGAATCATGACAAGGATACAAGTAGCTGAGGTAAGCGTAAAAGTACGGGCTATGGAATCATAGGAAATCATAGCAATATAATGCCAGCCATAGAAGGGAATTTGTCCTTTTACGGCAAAAAAGGATTCGTGGTTCAGGTTTGTGACACTGTATCCCTCTTTTGTATCAGAAATTAATTTTTCAATATCTTCTTCACGAAGAGGATTGGAAGAATAAATATCTGTTCCTTTATCAAACATAAGGAAAGATGGTGCTTCATAAGAGGAATGAAAAACGGTGGTCTGTTCTATAAGTGTATTCAGATTCAGATTTATAATCAATGTACCAATAGGCTGAAGGGAAAAGGGGTTGGTTTCCCTTAATTCTTTTACAAGAAAAAAACCATATTCCTGACTGTAATCTGTTACCCAGATAGTAGCACCCTGGGCAAGTCTCCCATGTTTTATCAAATCATTTCGGACGTCCATAGGAACCTTTTGGAAACGAATAGAATGGGTACTGATGGTACTGTTTTCCTGTAAAATGGAAATATAAGAAATAGACCGATTAGCGGTGTTAAACAGATAATTCGTAAGAGTATTGTAAACACTGCTTTCTATATTTTGTTTTTTTCTTATGGAGTTCTCATCAGCAATAGCAGGTAATTGAGTTTGTACGGTATTGTTGGCAAGAATCATATTTGCCAGTTCTTCTGCTTCCTGTAAAGAGGCATAGATTTCAGAGGCAGAATAGGATAAATTAGTAGAAACAGAATTATATAAAGCATACATCATCAGAGATGATGCACACAAAGAATTTTTATCTGCTGCTTGCAACGATGTTATTTGGGTTGATTTCATATTTTCTGATTTCTCCAGTATCACAAACTTATCAGATTGAACTTGGAATTCCATCTGCAGTTGCTGTCAGTGCAGTGATGCTCGGTTCTATTGTGAATGCAGGAAGCAGACTGATTCTTCCGACCATTTCTGATAAAGTGGGAAGAGTCGTGTGTATAAAGGGTGTATTGGTTGTGTCGGTAATAGCGATGACCGCGCTGACATTTACAAAATCTTATACCGTGACTGCTGCAATTGTGCTGATGTATGGGTGTTATGGTGGAATTATGGGAAGTTTTCCATCTTTTACAAGTTCTATATTTGGAATGGAACATACCGGAGAAAACTATGGATTTGTTATGTTGGGAATTGTGATTGCTACCTGTGGAGCACCGGCTCTTTCCAGCTATATAACTGGAAAAGGATATGGAATGCACATAGTATTTGGGACGGGAATTCTATTTGCAGTGACGGCATTGAGTTGTCTGACTGTTCTTGGACATAATCTGAAGCTGGAAGTACAGATTGGAAAGGGGAAGAAAAATGGCATTAGTAACAATGAAAACACTGCTGGAACGCGCAGAGAATCATCATAGAGGAATTGGTGCATTCAGTGTGGGCAATATGGAAATGGTAAAGGGAGCCGTTCAGGCTGCCGAGGAACTGAAAACACCAATCATTCTTCAAATCGCAGAAGTACGATTGAAACATTCGCCCCTTGCACTGATGGGGCCCCTGATGGTACAGGCGGCAAAAGAAGCAGAGGTGGATATTGCAGTACACCTTGACCACGGTCTTACCATGGAAACGGTAGAAAAAGCATTAGAACTGGGTTTTACATCTGTAATGTTCGACAGTTCTACCTATCCATTGGAAGAGAATATAGAACGAACCAGACGGGTGGTGGAACTGGCAAAAAAATATGGCGCCACCGTTGAGGCAGAATTGGGACTGGTTGGCGGAAGTGAAGACGGAAGTGAGAATCATGGAATCCGCTGTACAAACCCTGACGATGCAAAACTATTTTGTGAGCGCACGGGAATCGATGCACTGGCTGTAGCGATTGGAAATGCACATGGTAATTATCCGGTGGCGCCTAAACTGGCATTTGACGTATTGGAAGAGATTCATGAGAAAACAGAAATTCCACTGGTACTGCATGGAGGAAGCGGTATTACAGATGCAGATTTTCAAAAGGCTATCGCCCTTGGAATCGTGAAGGTAAATATTGCGACTGCCAGCTTTGACTGTTTGACCAGGAGAGCAGAGGAGTATTTAAAATCGGAAGGTGAACACAATTATTTTGCTTTGAATGAAGTGATGGTGAAAGGAACCTATGAAAATGTAAAGCATCATATAGAGGTGTTTTCAATAAAATAAATGAAAAAAGCCCGCTCCTCTTGTATCTTTTTCCCCTTTCCTGTAAAATGTTGCCATTGAAGGAAAATTTGTAACAGAAGGAGATTTTTTCATGCTGCAAAAACTAAAAAATCATGTATTGGCACAGACCTTCCGGGAATTAAAGGGGAATCCCAAATGGTCTATCTGCACAGAACCGCTCTGGTTCATTCCTTACTCCCTGTTTGTTCCTTTTCAGACCCTTTATATGCGAAAGCTGGGGCTAACCAGTCTGGAAATCGGAACAACCCTTACTGTGGGGTTTCTTTTGCAAATGTTTTTTGCTCTCATCGGAGGAGTCATTACAGACAAAATGGGCAGGCGAAAAGCAACGGTGATTTTTGACACTCTGGGGTGGACGGTTCCCTGTCTTATTTGGGCTTTTTCTCAGAATTTCTGGTGGTTCCTGGCGGCAGCGGCGGTAAATGCAGCTTTCCAGATTACCAATACCTCCTGGAACTGCCTTTTCATTGAGGACTGTCCGCCGAAGCATATTACCAACGCGTTTACTCTGATTCAGATGTGCGGTATGCTTTCTGTATTTTTTTCACCATTGGCCGTTATTCTGGTAGGCAAACATGACGTGGTTCCTGTTATGCGCTGGCTGTATTTTATTGCCGCAATTTCCATGCTTGCGAAATTTCTTTTGCTGTATCATTTTGGCGGGGAAACCCAGATTGGAAAAAAGCGTATGGAAGAGACAAGGAATCTTTCGTATTTTTCTATGATGAAAGGGTATGGCCGGGTATTTCTCACTATGATAAAATCCGGGAAAATGCGTCTGGTAGTGTATTTTATGGCGCTTACCAACATTATCCAGATTGCTACCACCAATTTTTTCTCTCTGTATGTAACAGAGCAAATTCATTTATCGGACGAGTTGGTAGCCGTATTTCCGGTTATTCGTACCATCGTTATGATTGCCTTTGTCATTGGACTGCAAAATTTATTTCAGAAATTGAGAATGAAAGCTTCTCTTCAGATTGGATTTCTGATGTACATAGCCAGTCACTTGCTGCTTTTGCTTACACCGGAGAAAAATTTGCTGCTGGTTATGGGATACACGATTTTAGAGGCTGCTGCGTATGCAGTGATTATTCCAAGAAAAGACGCCCTCATGGCCCATTATGTAGAGCCAAAGGAGCGTTCCAGAATTTATGCGCTATACAATGTTCTGATGATTGGCATTTCAGCCCCTTTCGGAAGTCTGGTTGGCTGGATGTTTGATTTACATCCGGCGCTGCCGTTTTTGTTTAATATCGGAATCTTTGTCCTGTGCATTTTTCTGACCATGGCCTCCAGAGATTTGTCCCATCTGGAGGAATCCATAAGCTGAGAGTGTCGTAAAGTCTGACAAAGCAGAAAGAAGAAAAGAGACAGCAGAGTGAATCGGAAAATGTAAGATTCGCTCTGCTGCCTCTTTTCCTTATGCAATTATGTACATAAAAGATTATTTCACTCCGAAGTCCATAAGCTGCTGAACTGCGCTTTTCCTTCCGGTAAAGTGAATGGCGTTTAATCCCTGGGCTCTGGCCTCAGCCACATTATCCATATAGTCGTCAATATACACGGCTTTTTCCGGAACAATCTGGAAGTCCTGAATAAGTTTCTGGTACATTTCCGGTTCCGGCTTCAGCAGGTGTACCTGCCAGGACATATATCCGCCGTCCATAAACTCCAGAAATTTTAAATCTTTTGTACAGCGTTTGTACAGGGGCTCTGAAAAGTTGGAAAGAAAATAGAGCTTGTAGCCCCGTTTTTTCAGATAGGACAGCCAGTCTTTTGTGTAAGAGCACACAGAAATGGTTTCGCCCATTCGTGCAAAGGTTTCCCTTATTTCTTTCTCATAGGAAGGATTGTTGGTAATAAAAGACTGAAGGATTTCCTCTTCTGTGCGGACGCCTCTGTCGCTTTCTGTCCAGTCTTCGCTGAGAAATACAGCTTCCGAAACGGCCTGCGCGGTGTCTTCGTCATATTTTAATTCTTTTAAAAGTTTCTTCCAGTCATATTTTACAAGCACTTTTCCGATATCAAAAATCACAGTATCAACATCAGAATTTTCCCCAAGGATTTTCGGAATAACGTCATTTTTCTGGTGTGTCCAATGATATACCAGAAGAAAAGCGTACAGCAAAATGGGGATAATCACAGTTGCGTACAGTGAGGCCATAATCATATTGCCGGCAGCAGAATTATCCGTCAGAGCCAGAATAAAAGTCAGGACATACATACCTGCCAGCAGGATAATTCCTATGACTGCGAGGAGTCGTTTTAAGTTCTTCACGTCTTAATCTCCCTTGCTTAGAATATCTATTATTATAATAATTTTAGAGGTACCCGTCAATGGATAATTGGAATTGGGACTATCCACGGTTTTTAGGTTATACCTACGAAAATATGCAGAACGATTTGGGTATTTTTGCAAGGATATTTCCGGAATATCTGCAAGTACAGTCTTTGGGAAAGTCAGCAGATTTGAGGAAGATAGATTGTATGAGAATAGGAAAACAAAATGCACAACAAAAGGTTTTTATTTTTGGGGGAATTCACGGACGGGAATATATGACCTGTCAGCTTTTAATGGAGCAGGCGGCAAAATTTCTTCTGCACCTTAAGTACAACCGTGTTTATAAAGGAGTCAGTTATGAGAAATTATTGGAAAACAGAGCGATTTATGTCATTCCTATGGCAAATCCGGATGGGGTAAGCATTAGCCAGTTTGGTGAGAACAGTATCCGAAATCCCGGGCTCCGCAGAAAAGTACTGCAAATTGCAGAGAAGGAAAGAAAAAATCTGTCTTATGAGGTCTATTTCAGAAAGTGGAAGGCCAATGCCAGAGGTGTGGATTTAAACAGGAATTTTCCGGCGGACTGGGATAAATATACGGAAGGGAGGGGGGAAGCCTCTTCGGAAAAGTATAAGGGAGCATATCCGGAATCGGAGGAAGAAACCCGGATTTTGACACAGCTGACCAGAGAGGCAAAATTCCAGAGAACGCTGTCCTATCATTCATCCGGCCAGGTGATTTACTGGAATTTCGGGCAGGAAGGAGTACTGAAAGAAAGGACAAAGAATTTTGCAGATAGAATTGCAGAGGTGACGGGATATAAAAAAGATGGGAATTTTGAAAAGCTGGATGCAGCGGGGTATAAGGACTGGGCGCTGCAAAGTATGAAAATTCCCAGTCTGACGGTAGAGATAGGAAAGCCGGATTCACCGCTTCCCTGGTGGTGCTTTGAAGAGATATACCGGGAAAACAGGAGGGTCTGGGAGGAGATGCTGTTGGATTTGGAAAAAGAGAACAGCCCCCGAACCGGCAAGTACGGGGGCTAAAAAGGGGAGGATAAAGTATTTCTACTTTTTCTTTGGTTGTCTGCAAAGAGCGTCTCGCATTTGAGCCATCTCTTTGTGGACTATCTGTAGTATGGGCAGAAAATCAAAAGTTATACAAAGTACAGAAAAATTTTATGGGATTTTACATTATTTGATTTTACAGATTGAAAAACTCTCTGTTTTCGTATATACTATACCTGTTAAACCGAAATGGTAAATCAGGAAAATAAACAAAAGGCAGGTAAGATACATGGCATTATTACAAGATTGGAGAGATATGGCATATTCTCAGCAGGCCGACAGAGTGCAGCTTGAGAAATTCTGGACAAATTATTTCTTAATCGAAAAAGGAATCTATGAGAAACTTCTCAGCAATCCTAACGAAGTAGTAAAAGGAACTGTAAAAGAACTGGCAGAAAAATACGACGTAGAAGTTATGACGATGGTTGGTTTTCTGGATGGTATCAATGACAGTTTGAAAATCCAGAACCCTATCGAAGAAATGGATGAAAACACAGAGGTAAATCTGGGATTTGACCTGGAAACTCTGTACAAAAACATGGTAGACGCCAAAGCAGACTGGTTATACGAGCTGCCGCAGTGGAACAGCATTTTCTCCGAAGAAAAGAGAAAAGAACTGTATCTGGAGCAGAAAAAATCCGGTACTGTAGTAAAAGGACCGAAAATCGGACGTAATGACCCATGTCCATGCGGCAGCGGCAAAAAATATAAACACTGCTGTGGAAGAAATAAATAAGATTGTGAAAAGAAGGGACGAAGTTCGGGAAAAGAACACTCGTCCCTTTGTGGTATGCTGGATAGAAAGAGAAAGGAAACGGGCAGACTATGGCAGAATTTCTGCTCTTGCTTTTAGGAATCGTGAGTATGTTGTATTTCGCCGGCATTGCTCTGTATGCAGGATTTTCCTCAAAATTTCCTGTACTGTGGATTTTGCTGGGAGTGGGATTTTGGGCTGGTGGGGCGGCTCTGCATTTTCGCATACAAGTCCCACAGATACTTTTGGAAGGAATACTTTACAGTCTTTGTTTGCTGTTCGGTCTCTTTTTGTTTGTGGAAGCAAAGATTGTAAAAGCCATGTTTCAAAAAGAAGAAAAACGACTAGAGTGTCTTATTGTACTTGGCGCCCAGGTAAAGGGCACTCACCCCAGTCTGTCTTTGGAATACCGGATTCGCAAAGCAGAGGAATATCTGAAACAAAATCCCGAAACAAAAGCCATTCTTTCCGGCGGCAAGGGTGAGGATGAGGGGATTTCAGAGGCAGAATGTATGTACCGGGAACTGACGAAGAGAGGTATTGATGCGGCCAGGCTGATAAAAGAAGACCAGTCCGTCAATACCCAGCAGAATATTGCCTGCTCTTACCGGATATGGAAACAAAAATGGCAGAAGGCAGATAAAACGGGACGGGTGGGTATCGTTACCAGCAGTTTTCATCTTTACAGGGGAACCGCTATAGCCAGAAAGAAGATGGATTGTGAGATATACGGGCTTGCGGCGAAAAGCAATGGATTTTTGATGGTGAATTATCTGGTGCGGGAATTTCTGGGTGTCTTAAAGGATAAAGCGGCAGGAAATTTGTAGAAAAGGAAAAATCAAAAAGAAAAAACACAGAAAAAGAGGTTGACAAAGCAAGAGAGACGGTTATAATATGAAAACATAAAAGAAATATTCAATACGTTGACGAGACGAGTAAAATGCGGAAGGACACAGAGAGGAGCGCGCAGGCTGAGAGCGTTCTGTTACGGAACCATTTGAAAACTACCTCTGAGTGACCCCAATCCGGTCCGGTGATTCCGTTATCATCAAATGAAGTGGTTACCAAAGCAAATGCTTTTAACAAGAAGGGTGGAACCGCGGGCAAAGATTACGCCCGTCCCTTGCAGTCACACAGGGCTGCAGGGGACGGGATTTTTTTGTTTAACAAAGCCTTCGGGTATGACCACTCCTGCAGGAATCAGGAAAGGAGAAGACAATTATGATTATCACATTGAAAGACGGCTCACAGAAAGAGTACGCAGAAAGCAAATCCGTATACGAAATCGCACTGGACATCAGTGAAGGACTGGCACGGGCAGCCTGTGCAGGAGAAGTAGACGGAGAAGTTGTAGACTTAAGAACAGTAGTGGAAAAGGATTGTGAAGTCAGTATTCTTACAGCAAATGATGAAAAGGGACTGGCAGCCCTTCGCCATACGGCGTCTCATGTTCTTGCAGAAGCGGTAAAAAATTTATATCCGGAAGCAAAGCTGGCTATCGGACCTTCTATTGACACCGGATTTTACTATGATTTTGACCATGAATCTTTCAGTCGCGAGGAACTGGACGCACTGGAAAAAGAGATGAAGAAAATCATCAAAAAGGGTGCAAAAATTGAACGTTACACACTTCCCCGTGAAGAAGCCATTAAATTTATGGAAGAAAAGGGTGAACCGTATAAAGTAGAACTGATAAAAGACCTGCCGGAAGGGGAAGAGATTTCCTTTTATTCCCAGGGAGACTTCGTAGATTTATGCGCAGGTCCTCACTTAATGAATACCAAGGGAGTAAAGGCATTTAAACTGACCTCATCTTCTGGTGCATACTGGAGAGGCGACGAGAAGAACAAAATGCTTTCCCGTATTTACGGAACTGCTTTCAGCAAAAAAGATGAATTAAATGAGTACCTGGCTCAAATGGAAGAGGCAAAAAAACGCGACCACAACAAGCTGGGAAGAGAGATGGAACTGTTTACAACCGTAGATGTTATCGGACAGGGTCTGCCTCTGCTCATGCCAAAAGGCGTGATTATTTTAAAAGAACTCCAGAGATGGATTGAGGACCTGGAGGATAACGAATGGGGCTATGTCCGTACCAAAACACCGCTTATGGCAAAAAGTGATTTGTATAAGATTTCCGGACATTGGGATCATTATAAGGAAGGCATGTTTGTACTGGGAGATGAAGAAAAGGACAAAGAAGTGTATGCGCTGCGTCCTATGACCTGCCCATTCCAGTATTATGTATACAAGGCAACACAACATTCTTACAGAGACCTGCCAATCCGCTATGGCGAGACCTCTACTCTGTTTAGAAACGAGGATTCCGGTGAAATGCACGGTCTGACTCGTGTGCGCCAGTTTACCATTTCCGAGGGACATCTGATTATGCGTCCTGACCAGATGGTGGAAGAATTCAAAGGCTGTATGGCGTTGGCAAAACACTGTCTGGAAACTCTGGGGGTAGAGGAGGATGTAACCTATCATCTTTCCAAATGGGACCCGGATAATAAGGAAAAATACATTGGAGAATCGGAAGTCTGGGAAGAAACACAGGAACACATCCGTCAGATTCTGACAGAACTGAACATTCCATTTGTGGAAGATGTGGGAGAGGCCGCTTTCTATGGTCCAAAGGTAGATATTAATGCTAAGAATGTGTACGGAAAAGAAGACACCATGATAACGATTCAGTGGGACGCGCTTCTGGCTGAGCAGTTTGATATGTATTATATTGACGAAAACGGGGAAAAGAAACGTCCCGGCATTATTCACAGAACCGCTATGGGCTGCTACGAGAGAACGCTGGCATGGCTCATTGAAAAATATGCCGGTCTGTTCCCTACCTGGTTGTGTCCGGAGCAAGTTCGCGTACTGCCGATTTCTGAAAAATACGGTGAATATGCAGAAAAAGTACAGGCACAGCTGAAGAAAAATGGAATCCGCAGCAGCGTGGACAACCGTTCCGAAAAAATTGGTTATAAAATCAGAGAAGCCCGTCTGCAGAAAATTCCTTATATGTTAGTAGTGGGTGCAAAGGAAGAGGAAGAACAGGTGGTGTCAGTAAGAAGCCGTTACCTTGGTGATGAAGGACAGAAGTCTTTAGATGCGTTTATGGACGCTGTCTGCAGGGAAATCCGTACAAAGGAAATCCGTAAAATCCAGGTGGACGCAGAAGGAAAAAGAATTGAGAATTCATAAAGCAGCAGGAAACATACAGATGTAAGGGGGAACCGGTGCTGCCGCAGAAGGGTATGGAATGTGGATATGCCTGTTATGCGGTGGTTCCGGTTCCTTTGGAGAAAAGGCGGAAACAGTATGAAAGATATGACAAAAGGAAAGATAGCTCCACAGATAGCAGGTTTTGCGGTACCGCTGGTGCTGGGAAATCTTTTTCAGCTTTGTTACAATGCGGCAGACAGTATCATTGTAGGAAAATTTGTGGGGACCGAGGCGCTGGCAGCAGTAGGCAGCAGTAATCCCCTGATGACCTTTGCGATTTTATTTATCAACGGTATGTGTATGGGCGCCTCCATTCTTATGGGAATGCAGTTCGGAGCAGGGAGAATGGAGCGTTTGCGAAAGCAAATCAGCACCACTATGATAGGAGGCTGTGTATTTTCTCTGGTACTTTCCATGTTGTGTATTGCAGGGGCTCCCTGGCTTTTACGGCTGATACAGGTACAGGAAGAATTGATTCCGCTGGCGTCCCAGTATCTTCGGATTGTGTTTGCAGGTCTGGTTTTTACCTTTATTTATAACTTTTATGCCAATACACTGCGGGCTCTGGGAGACAGCACGACGCCGGTTTACTTTCTGGTGATTGCCTCTGTGCTGAATGTTTTTGGAGATTTGTTCTTTGTGCTGGTCTTTCATATGGGCAGCGCAGGCTGTGCTCTGGCAACCGTTATCAGCCAGGCCTGCTGCAGTCTGTTCTGCGGGCTGTATATCAGGAAGAAAGTAAAGATTTTGTGTCTGGGGAAGGACTGGCTGTTTTTTGATAAGAGTCAGTTTGCAGAAACCATCCGGTACGGCTGGGCCAGCGCCATGCAGCAGGCGTCAGTACAGCTTGGGAAAATTGGCATACAGGTCATTGTCAACACCATGGGAGTTTCTGTGGTTGCAGCCTTTGCCGCAGTGAATCGAATTGATGATTTCGCTATTGTACCACAGCAGAGCATTGCTTCGGCCATGACTTCTTTTATGGCACAGAATTACGGGGCAGGAGAAAAGAAGCGTATCTGGAAAGGCTTTCGTTGGGGCATGGTAATGGAAGTTCTCTATGGTCTTTTAATTGGCGTAGCCTGCATTTTTGGAGCAGATTTTTTCATGAAGCTTTTTGTCAATGACCAGGAGGTCATACAGCTTGGACGTTCTTACCTTCATTTGATTGCCTTTATTTACATTTTGCCTGCGGTAACCAATGGAGTACAGGGATATTTCCGGGGAATCGGAGACTTGAAGGTTACTTTGTGGAGCAGTATCATGAACATGGGATTTCGGGTGTTGTCTGCTTTGCCGCTGGTTTACAGCCTGCATATGGGAATTCGTGCACTTCCGGTGGCGTACCTTTTGGGATGGATAGCCATGCTGTTGTTTGAACTGCCCCTGCTTTTGAAAAAAATCAGGGAAAATCGAAAAACAGAATAAAAATAACAAAACGGAAAATACTATCTCTGAAAAGAAAATTTATTCAGGAGGTAGCAGCATGCCATTATTAAACTGTACAGCCAGAAACTGTATGTATAATAAAGATGAATATTGTTCCAAAGGAGATATTCTGGTTGAGGGAACTACGGCGGAAACAGCAGATGAAACCTGCTGCAGAAGTTTTGTGGAAAAGAAGGATGGGACTGTGAACCGGGCAGAAACAGGTTGTGCCTGCAAAACGATTGAAGTGGACTGTAAGGCCTGTGACTGTTCCTTTAACACGCAGGAAAAATGCAGTGCGGACAAAATCACCATTGCCGGTGCTTCGGCCTGCAGATGTGATGATACCAAATGCGGCAGCTTCACAGCAAAATAAAAATTTTTACGGTATATAAGACAGCAGAATAAAAAAAGAACGGCTGCATGAAACAGCAATCAGAACGAAAAAGGTTCGCTGTGTGTTTCATGTGACCGTTCTTTTTACATCAGACTTTAATCCAGCCCATCGCCTCGGAAACTGCGAAAATCAGAATCAGCACCAGGCAGATAGGGGCAATCCATTTGAGCATAATACGGTAAAATTTCTTTACCTTGAAAGGACCGTTTATTTCTACTTCATCCTCCACAGTCTTAGAACCAATAAAATGTCCGATGCAGACACAGGTGAGAATCGCTACAATGGGCATCAGAACACTGTTGCTGAGGAAATCAAAGAAATCCAGAAGTCCCAGTCCGATAATCTTGATGAAACTCAAAGGTCCGAAGCCCAGGGAAACGATGGACCCCAGAATCAGGACGTAAAGGGTTATTATAAGGGTGGATTTTTTTCTGCTCCAGCCAAACTTATCTCTTACAATGGATACGTTGGTTTCCATAAGAGAAATCGAGGAGGTCAGTGCAGCAAACAGTACCAACAGGAAGAAAGCCGCGCCGATAACTCCGCCAAAGGATATGCTTTCAAATACCTTAGGCAGTGTGACAAACATCAGAGATGGTCCTTTGCCAAGGGCTGCCTCGTCTCCGCCGGAAAAGACAAAGACGGAAGGAATAATCATCAGACCTGCCAGGAAAGCAACGACGGTGTCAAAAATCTCAATCTGGCGTACCGACTGTTCCAGGCTGCTGTCTTTCTTCATATAAGAACCATAGGTAATCATAATGCCCATGGCCAGTGACATGGAATAGAATAACTGTCCCATGGCAGCCAGTACTGTGGTGGCTGAAAATCTGGAAAAATCAGGAAGCAGATAATATTTTACGCCTGCCCCTGCGCCGGGTCTGGTAATACAGAAAATAGAAACGCCTATAATCAGTACAATTAACAAGGGCATCATAATGCGGCTTGCTTTTTCGATTCCTTTTTCCACACCGAAAATAACCACAACGGCAGTGAGCAGAATATACAGGGCAAACCAGAATACCGGCGCTGTGGCCTGTGAAATGAAGCCGTTGAAATATTCGTCTCCGGCTGCTGCGGAACCCTGACCTGTGAGAAAAGCTGCAAAATATTTTACTACCCAGCCGCCGATAACACAGTAGTAAGGGGTAATAATAAAAGGTACCACACAAGCGAGATAACCTACAAAGTTAAAGCGTTTATCCAGCGCTTTGAAAGCACCGATGGCGCTGAGACCTGTCTTGCGTCCAATAGCAATTTCGGTAATCATGAGGGTAAATCCCAAAGTGACTGCCAGTATCAGATACACCAGCAGAAAAATTCCCCCGCCGTATTTCGCTGCCAGATAGGGAAAACGCCAGAGGTTTCCAAGTCCCACGGCAGAGCCTGCTGCTGCAAGAACAAAGCCCATTTTGTTAGAAAAACTTCCTCTTTTTTTGTCCATAAACCTCTCCTTTTTCACTAAGATATTTTTGTTTTTTTGATTTTTTGGAATAAAGCGTCGCAGTCTGTATCACTTCAACGTAATACAACGCCTGCGGTATATGACACTCATTATGCCATTGAACAGGCAAAAAAACAAGAATTTTCTGCGAAAAAAGTAAAAAAAATATAAAATGTATAAAAAAGAAAAAAACTATTGCATTTCAGAGCGCTCTATGTTATACTGTATAAGTCTGAAGAAGAAAAAGAAAGCAGAGTATCCACTCTCACCCTAGCACGAGTAAGTGACTACGGTTTATATGAAGATAATGAGGCGCACAGCGTTTTCTTATGCGGATAATCAGTGGGTAGTATGCAGATGTTGCAGATTAGTCACTTTTTTTATATCTTTCTGTAATGGCAGGAAGGCGCAGGAAACTGCTCTGTAGATTCTTATTCTTTCTTTAAAACAAGTTCAAAACATGTGGTTTATCAATATTATGGAGGTGCACTACTATTAGCGATTTAATGATTAACGAACAAATCAGAGACAGAGAGGTACGTCTCATCGGCGCAGACGGAGAACAGTTGGGCATTATGTCCGCAAGAGATGCGCAGAAACATGCCATGGAAGCGGGCTTGGACCTTGTAAAAATTGCTCCTACAGCAAAGCCGCCGGTTTGTAAAATTATCGATTATGGCAAGTATAAGTACGAATTAGCGAGAAAAGAAAAAGAAGCTAAGAAGAAACAGAAAACCATAGAAATCAAAGAAGTGCGTTTATCCCCTAATATTGAGGAAAACGATTTGAACACGAAAGTCAATAATGCCAGAAAATTCCTGACCAAGGGAAATAAGGTAAAAGTTACTCTGCGTTTCCGGGGGAGAGAAATGGCACATATGCAAAGCAGCAAACACATCTTGGAAGAGTTTGCGCAGGTTCTGTCTGACATTGCCGTTGTGGAAAAAGCACCAAAGGTAGAAGGCAGAAGCATGACTATGTTTTTGACAGAAAAACGTTAATAAGAAAAAGAGTTTAAGGAGGACATAAACATGCCAAAAATGAAAACAACGAAAGCAGCCGCAAAGCGCTTCAAATCAACAGGTACAGGAAAATTAAAAAGAAATAAAGCTTATAAGAGCCATATCTTAACAAAGAAATCTCAGAAGAGAAAAAGAAATCTCAGAAAAGCAGCTATCACAGATGCAACTAATGTAAAGAACATGAAGAAAATCTTACCTTACATCTAATCGTTTGTGTGTAAGTATGTTTAATATAGGAGGAAATTAAGAATGGCAAGAATTAAAGGCGGATTAAACGCTAAGAAAAAACACAATAGAGTATTAAAACTGGCTAAAGGTTACAGAGGAGCCCGTTCCAAACAGTACAGAGTAGCAAAACAGTCTGTTATGAGAGCTTTAACAAGTTCTTACGCAGGCAGAAAACAGAGAAAACGTCAGTTCAGACAGTTATGGATTGCTCGTATCAACGCTGCTGCAAGAATGAACGGATTATCCTACAGCAAATTTATGTACGGATTAAAATTAGCGAATGTTGACCTGAACAGAAAAGTATTAGCTGATATGGCTATCAACGATGCTCAGGGATTTGCTTCTTTAGCAGAACTTGCTAAATCCAAATTAGCTTAATGAAATTTTTACCCCCGTAAATGGCTTGTTTACGGGGGTTTTTCTGTTACAGGGAAGAGTCAAGAGGAACTTATAGATTTTAATATTAAGCGATTGTCCGTTAAATAATTTTGGGAATATAAAAAGTAGGATTCCTTATTTTTTATGGATACATCATAGAGTAAAATTCCTTGTTTTTCCTGCAAATCTATAGGGACTGCGGAAGCAGAAGGAGTAAATTCACGGTCCAGTTTTATTTTATACACAGAAGCACTGGCATAGCTTTTACCGGGATTCTGACTGTCGCTGCTGTAATATAAGGTATAACTGGATTTATCAGGCAGACAGGCTGCTGGTTCGTGGTCGGCATCAGCAGGCAGAATCTCTTTTTCCCCAGACCAGGTGAAACCGCCATCCGCAGATGAAATCACATTTAAGGAAGACGGACCTTTATCGTACATTTCTTTTTCAAACACATAGTATAAAATGCCATTTTCATACAAAATGTCCCCGTCCTCTAAATTGTTTTGACAGGTAAGAATGTCAGAATGATATTCCCAGTTTTTTAAATCTTTTGAAGTATAAGTATGTACCGTGTAAGTTCCATTTGCTGCATTGGAATCGGCGTTTCTGGATAATGGTAGGGTCAATCATAAGGTTTTCACTGGTAAAGAGGGTCTGGTATTCCGACAGATTTCCGTCTTTATCCAGAGAAAAGGAACAGATTTCTTTGTTAAAGTTTCCGGCAATTATGAAATTGGAGTTTTCCAGAGGATAGAGCCAGTTGACTTTCACATCTGGATATTCCTGAAGCAACTGGCCATTTTGGTCAAAAATAACTAGGTGAAAGAAAATAGAACAGAAAGCAAAATAGGGGTAAAAAATAGACCTTTGTTTTTCATAGTTGATTCCCCTGTTAAAATAGTAATATGATAGAACAAAAGTATTATTACACCTTTAAAAGAGAAAAACAAGTAGAAAGGAAAACACATCATGAAATTTGTATTTGCACCCGATTCCTTTAAGGGAACTTTGTCATCAGAACAGCAGATTGGTATTTTAAAACAAAAGGCACAAGAAATTTTTCCGGAAGCAGAAACCGTAGGAGTTCCCATAGCAGACGGAGGAGAAGGCACTATGAGGGCAATATGGAATACGGCAGGAGGAAAACTGAAAAAATGCCGGGTAACAGGGCCGTTAGGGGCAGCTGTAGAGGCGGAATATCTGATTTTGGACGAAGACAGGGTCTTCATTGAAATGGCGCAGGCCTCAGGCATTACCCTGATTCCCTATAAATCCGGAAATGCAGGAAAGACGACTTCCTATGGTACGGGGGAGCTTATCCGCAATGCTCTGGAAGCGGGATACCGGAAAATCACGGTTTCCATTGGCGGAAGTGCGACAAATGACGGTGGAGCAGGTATGCTGGCTGCTCTGGGAGTAGAGTTTTACAGCAAAGACGGAGAAAGGTTTATACCCGTTGGAGAGACGCTGGGAAACATAGAAAAAATAGATTGCAGCGGTATCCTGTCTGAAATGCGAAATGCTTCCTTTTGTGTCATGTGTGACGTGACGAACCCTCTTTTGGGAATCCAGGGTGCAACCTATGTTTTTGGGCCGCAGAAAGGCGCGTCAGACAGGGATTTGGAGATTTTGGAAAGAGGAATGGTACACTATGCTGAAAAAATAGAAGTGCTTTGCGGCCGTAAAGTTTCTGAAATTCCGGGTGCCGGTGCAGCAGGAGGTATGGGTGCTGCCCTTCTGGCTTTCTGCAATGCCAGACTGCAGTCAGGAATTCAGACGGTATTGGAGATGGTGGATTTTGAAACTATGATTGGGGATGCGGATTTGATTATTACCGGAGAGGGCAGAATTGACGGCCAGTCTGTCTGCGGAAAGGTGCTGGATGGAATAGGAACCTGTGGGAAGAAAAAGGGAATCCCGGTGCTTGCACTTGCGGGAGCCATGGGAGAAGGTGCAAAGGCAGTTTATGATTGTGGAATTGACAGTATTATGACAACGCAAAACAGTCCTATGTGTCTTGAAGAAGCTTTGAAACAGGCAGAAATGCTGTATGCAGATGCCGCAGAACGTCTGTTTCGCATTTTAAGAGCAGGAATTACCATAAATAAGAAGAATATACAATAAATGGATAAAAAATAATCTTGCCAAAATCTCTCCGATATGTTATCTTAGGATGGCATGTCAATTATTTAACAAATGAAAGTGACTGGAGGAAGACAGAACATGTGGAAAAAGAAGAAAAGCGGATTCCCCGGAGGAATCCACCCCACAGACGGTTATGACAAAGCCATGACCATGAATCTGCCTGTCCGTGAATACTGGCCTGAGACAGTAACCATTCTGACAGAACAGTCCTTTGGAGGCAAATGCTCTCTGCTGGTAAAGCCAGGGGATAAAGTTCTCAAAGGAAGTCAGATTGGAAAGCCGGAGGCATTTATGGCAGCACCTCTTCACGCAAGCGTCAGCGGAGAGGTATTGGACGTGAAAGAAGTGCGTCAGCAAAACCGCATGGTTTTGAGCTGCATAATAAAAAATGAAGGAGAAAAGGGGAGAGAGGCTCAAAAGTATGAGACAGAAATGGTGAGCCTGGAATCCTATTCCCAAGAGATGATTTTGGCAGGAATTCGGGATGGCGGTCTTACCGGTATGGGAGGCGCGGGATTTCCAACTCATAAAAAATATGAAACGGATAAATCCATTGACAGTCTTTTGATAAACGGTGCAGAGTGCGAACCTTTTCTGACCTGTGATTACCGATTGATGTTGGAGCAGGGATATGGAATTTTAAATGGTATCTGTCTGCTTTTAAAGGCTTCAGGAGCCAGGAAGGCGTATCTTTGCATTGAAGATAATAAGCCGGAGGCCATCCGCAGTCTTCGCAGAATTTTAGAAGCTGCAAAACAGAGCGGAAAGATAGAGGAAACCCAAAAACTGGAAATCAGAGAACTTCCGGCAAAATATCCCCAGGGTGGTGAGCGTCAGCTCATACAGGCGGTCCTGGGACGAGAAGTACCCCAGGGCGGACTGCCGGCAGATGTGGGCGTGATTGTTTCCAATGTGGGAACAGCGAAGGCCGCTGCCGATATGATACTGGGAGGGATGCCGCTGATTCAGAGAATTGTCACCGTTACCGGATGTGTGAAAGAGCCGGGAAACTATTTGGTGCCTGTAGGTACTTCTGCAAAAGAACTGCTGACTCTTTGCGGCGGTGTGACCGCAGAGAAAAACAGAATCATTGCCGGAGGCCCTATGACAGGACCCTGCGTGGCATCGGACTGGACGGAAGAAGAGGAACTTTTTTATGTGACAAAGAATACCTCCGGTATTCTGGTGCTGCCGGACAGCCGGCAGGAGGAATCGCCCTGTATGCGCTGTGGCGGTTGTGAAAACGTGTGTCCGGCGGGTCTGACTCCCTATGCCATTGATTTTGCCTTCCGTGAAGAGGACTATGACTTGTGTGAAAGTCTGTATGCCAGTGAGTGTATTGCCTGCGGCTGCTGTTCTTATACCTGCCCGGCAAAAAGGGAACTTTCTGTCAGTACCAGAATGGCAAGAGATATGGTGAAACAGAGAATGAGAGAAAGGGCGGTGCAGAAAGCATGAGTGAAGCAAGAGTGATAAACGGACCTCACATCCGGACACAGAGAACCACCAGAGCAGTCATGATGGATGTAGCCATTTCTTTGGTACCTGTGCTTTTAGGAGCAATTTACTATTTCGGAATCCGCGCGCTGTATCTGGCGGGGCTTTCCGTGGCGGTCTGTGTATTGACCGAGTATATCTGGCAGAAACTGGCGAAAAAACCAGTGACAGCGGGAGATTTCAGTGCTGTGGTAACGGGACTTTTGCTGGTATTTAATATGCCTGTAACCGTACCGCTATGGGTGTTGGTTGCAGCAGATGTTTTCAGTATTCTGCTGGTGAAGCAGATGTTTGGCGGACTGGGGAATAACTTCGTAAATCCGGCGCTTATGGGAAGACTGCTGGTTATGGTGGCATGGCCCCAGGCAGTCATGCAGTATGTGGTGCCCAAAACCGTTTCTGTGGACGCAGTTTCCGCGGCAACCATACTGGGCAGTGTAAAAGGGGGAAATACCCCGGAATACAGTTATTTACAGATGTTTCTGGGAGAAATGCCAGGCGCTATGGGCGAAACCAGCAAGCTGCTGCTTCTGGTGGGCTTCGGCTATCTGTGCTATAAGGGCGTGGTGAATGCAGAAGCGGCCTTTACTTATATTGCTACCGTAACGGTACTGACTTTTATATTTGGACCGGAAGGTCTTTTTACAGGAGATATTTTGCTGAATCTCTTTGGCGGCGGGCTGATTATGGGCGGCTGCTATATGCTGACAGATTATGTATTTGTATCCAGAAGGGGAAAACTGCTTTATGCAGCCACAGCCGGTGTGATTACGGCTGCCATACGAATTTTCAGTGTGTACCCGGAAGGTATCTGTTTCGGTATTTTAACAGCAAACTGTATGGCGGGAATGTTGTCCCTGCTCTATAAAAAACATGTATACGGCATCAGGAAAATTAAGGCTTAACGGAGGAAAAGAGATGAAAAATAAAAATGTAAGAGGAATTCTGGCACTGGCAGTTGTGACCGCCCTTTCTTTTGGTGTGATTCTGGGCTCCAAGGCTCTGGCACAGGACACCGAAGGCGAGAGCGCAGAAGCAAAAGTTACGGAAGAACTGGATACCAAGGGTGCAGAAGGCATTGAAAGCGCCTCTAAAACAGAAGACGGCTATCTGGTATCTGTAAAGACAAAGGGATACGGCGGAGATATTTTCCTAAACGTTTCCTTTGATAAAGCAGGAAAGAAAATTACAAAGGTGGAAGTGACCGAGCAAAAAGAAACAGAGGGTCTGGGTGCCAAAATTGCCGAATCAGAATTTCTGTCACAGTTTGAAGGTGCAGAAGCCCCGGTATATCTCCCTGGCATGAGTCTGGAGGAAAAAGAGGAGATTTCTCTGGAAGATAGGACATTGGCCGATGGAGATTATGAGGCAAAAGCAGATGGCCCGGATAATAACGGATTTACAGACCAGGTAACCATGACGGTAAAAGACGGAAAAATCACAGCTGTAAACTGGGAATCTGTAGGAGCGGATGGCAGTAAGAAGAGTGTGCTTTCCGAAAACGGCGAATATGTGATGACAGAGGACGGCCTTACCTGGAAAGAACAGGCAGAAGCGCTGTCTGCAGCCCTTATTGAAAAGCAGTCCCTTAGCTTTTTAAATGTGAATGAGCAGGGAAAGACAGACGCAGTATCTGGTGTCAGCATTGCAGTAGGCGGCTTTGTAAACCTGGCAGAGCAGTGCTTGAATCAGGCAGCAGGCGAAGAAACTGAGACACAGGAACCACAGAACGGCACACAGGTAGATGCAGTAGCAGGAGCAACCATTTCCTCTACTGCAGCAGTGGAAGGTATCAATGCTGCTTATGAGTTTCTGCAGTCAGTAAAATAGAAAGTGGAGGACAGGATTTGATGAAAATAAAATATCCGGCGGAAGCCTTTGCCCTGGGTATGGTACTGTTTTCTGCCGGCATGAAGGAAGCGTTTGCGGCGGGTATTCTGGTGATTCTGGCAGTTGTGTTTGCAGAAGTGCTGAAAAACCTGCTGGAATCCCGGATTCCCCGCTGGAGCCTCATGGGCTGCGTGTGCGTGGGGACAGCAGCGATTAGCTCCAGCGCCTTTTTGCTGGGCTTTTCAGCTCTTGGTCTGGAAATGGAATGGGGAACCTGGCTTATGACCCTGATTCTGGGACTGTTTGCGGCAAAGCATGTAATCTCAGAGAATATAGATGCAGAGTATGGAGAACTGCTGTGGGAATCTGCAGTCTGCTGGGGATTCTGGATACTGTTTGCCATTGGCAGAGAATTTTTCGGGACAGGCGAAATCTTTGGCAATTTGATTATGAAAGCAGAATTTCAGTCTGGTATTTTCCAGGACGTTATTTTCGGATTCCTCACAGCGGGAATTTCCCTGGCTTGCGCGAACAGTGTGCTGAAGAAGAACCACACAGATACGAGAACCCTTTGGCTGGTCATTCCGCTGGCTCTCTTTATGCGTCCCTTTGACATGGAGAGTTTTGGACAGGTGGCAGGTCTTATCTGGACGGCAGCCGTACCCGTGGTGTTGTTCTGGTCTGTACAGAAAACACTGAAATTTGCCAATACATGGAAAGCCTTCCGGGGCCTTCCGGTGGAAATGCTTTCCATGGGATTTATTTATATGATACTTAGTATTTATTGAGAAAAGAAAGAAGTGCTGCAGGCCGGAAAATCACCTGTGCACTTCTTTCTTTTGAGTTATGCTGTTATTTTTCTATTTTACATCGGCCATAGAAATTTCTTCTTCAAATCCGTCGCTGTAATGCAATTCATAATCATCTGTGATAAACACGGCTTGTACATCCGGCAGGCTGTTGATGAGTTCCATGCCTTTGTCCAGTCCCAGTGCAAAGCAGGAGGTGCTCAGTCCGTCCCCATCCACGGATTTATCGGAAATAATGGTGACGGACACCAGATGGTTGTCATAGGGATACCCCGTAGCAGGATTTAAAATATGGTGGTAAATTTTCCCGTCCTTTTCAAAATATCGTTCATAAATTCCGGAGGATACCACAGATTTATCTGAAATATTCATAACTGCAATGGTTTCGCTGCGGTCTGCAAAGGGCTTCTGGATACCGATTTTAAATGGGGTGCCCTCTGGCTTTTCTCCTACACAGAGAACGTTGCCGCCCAGGTTGATGGTGGCGCTTTTTACGCCCTGTTCCAGAAGATAATCTTTGATGCGGTCTGCAATATAGCCCTTGGCAATGGCGCCCAAATCCAGTCCCATGCCTTCTTTGGCAAAGGTCAGCAGATTTCCGTCAAGCTGCACATCTTTGTAATTGACCAGAGGCAGGGCCTTTGAGATGTCTTCCTGAGAAGGGATGTCCTTTTTTCCGGAAGTAAAATCCCAGAGAGAGGATACGGGTTCTATGGCAATGTCAAAAGCTCCGTCAGAAACTTTTCCGTATTCCAGTCCTTTCTGAATCAGTTTTGCAGTTTCCTCGCTTAATACAAAGGCATTTCCCTCTTTTGGCAGAGTACCGTGGTTCAGCTGATACAATTCGCTGGATTCCATCGTGCGGCTGAACAGCTTTTCGTATTTGTCGCACAGAGCTACGGCTTCATCTGCCAGTTTCTGATTTTTGGAATCGTAAATGGTTACTGTGACAATGGTATTCAGTTTAAAGGCCGTTGCGGATATTGGTTCTGCCTGCTTTTCTTTTTTCTGGTAGAAGACGGCAAAGGTTATAAGCACCGCCAGTCCCAGCAGACAGCAGACAACAGTCATAGTTTTTCGATTTGTCATAAACGCTCCTTACTTTTTTTGTCAAGATTCAAAAATATTGTAATGGGAGGGAAAGATTCTGTCAAGAGCAGGATTCTGTCTGCAGAAGGATTTCCAGCGAAAATAAAAAGAAACACTGCATATATTATTATAGAAGAAAGAGGATAGGCAGAGAACGTAGAATATGAAAAAGTGGATAACACTCCTGTGCACGCTGTTATTTCTGGCAGTTTTGGGATATGCAGGAAATGGAATGGAAAAAGCCAGGGAGACGGCAGGGGAGCTTTTGGATCAGGAACACCCCCGGATTGCGCTGACCTTTGATGACGGTCCTCACAGCGTTTATACAGAAAAACTGCTGGACGGATTAAAGGAAAGAGACATTCGCGCCACCTTTTTCCTCATTGGGAAAAATATTGAGGGAAATGAGGATGTTGTGAAGCGTATACAGGAGGAAGGACATCTGATTGGCAATCACACCTATCACCATGTAAATCTGAAAAAACTTTCGGAATCCCAGGCAGAGGAGGAAATTCTGCTGACCTGCAATAAAATTTATGAAAATACGGGAATTTGTACCTCCTTTGTCCGTCCTCCTTTTGGCGCGTGGAAAAAGAATCTGGATTTTGAGATTACCATGATTCCGGTGTCCTGGAATGTGGATTCTCTGGACTGGACAACGGAAAATACAGAAAAAATTGTGAAAAGGGTAGTGAAAGATGTGCAGGAAGGTGATATTATTTTAATGCACGATATTTTTCAGTCCTCTGTAGATGCGGCTTTGCAGATTGCAGATATACTGAAAAAGCAGGGTTATGAATTTGTTACAGTAGATGAACTGCTGTTGGAATAGGAGAAGCGTATGGATTTATTTGATTATATGAAAGAACAGACTCTGGAAAATGAATCTCCTCTGGCGTCCCGCATGCGGCCGCGCACCTTAGAGGAGGTGGCAGGGCAGGAACATATTATCGGAAAAGATAAACTGCTCTACCGTGCCATTAAGGCGGATAAACTGGGAAGCGTGATTTTTTACGGTCCGCCGGGAACCGGAAAAACGACGCTGGCCAAGGTCATTGCCAATACCACCAGTTCCCGGTTTCAGCAGATTAACGCCACAGTTGCCGGAAAAAAAGATATGGAGGAAGTGGTGAAGGAGGCGCAGCAGCACCTGGGTATGTACGGAAAGAAAACCATTTTGTTTGTAGACGAAATTCACCGATTCAATAAGGGACAGCAGGACTATCTGCTTCCTTTCGTAGAGGACGGCACGTTGATTTTAATCGGTGCTACCACGGAAAATCCCTATTTTGAGGTAAATGGAGCTTTGATTTCCCGTTCTATTGTCTTTGAACTAAAGCCTTTGAAAAAAGAAGACATCTGCAAACTGCTGGAGAGGGCTGCCACAGATACGGAGCGGGGAATGGGAAGCTATGGCGCTGTATTGGAGGATGAGGCCAAAGAATTTCTGGCAGATATTTCAGGAGGCGATGCCAGGGCGGCCTTAAACGCCTTGGAACTGGGAGTTTTAACCACGGAAAAGAGCGAAGACGGGAAAATCCATATCGATTTGGAAACAGCGTCTCAGTGTATTCAGAAACGGGTGGTGCGCTACGACAAGACAGGGGACAACCATTATGACACCATTTCTGCTTTTATTAAAAGTATGCGGGGCTCTGACCCGGATGCAGCGGTATTTTACCTTGCTAAAATGCTGTACGCAGGGGAAGACATTAAATTTATTGCCCGCAGAATTATGATTTGTGCGGCAGAGGATGTGGGAAATGCAGACCCTCAGGCACTGCAGGTAGCAGTAGCGGCAGCTCAGGCCGTAGAACGCCTTGGCATGCCGGAGGCACGGATTCCCCTGGCTCAGGCAGTCACTTATGTAGCCAGTGCGCCTAAGAGCAATGCGGCTTATCTGGCCGTGGACGAGGCCATGGAAGCAGTGCGCTCTGTGAAAACCACCGTGCCGGTCCATCTTCAGGATTCTCATTACAAAGGGGCAGCCAAAATGGGGCATGGAATAGGATACCAGTATGCTCATGATTATCCCAATCATTATGTAAAGCAGCAGTATCTGCCCTCTGAATTAGAAGGCAGAGTCTTTTATCGTCCAACAGACAATGGGTATGAGCAGGAGATACAGGAATATTTCCGAAAGATTCGGGAAAACAGTTGAGTTTCCCAGACTAAAGTGATAAAATCTATTGTTATAAAAAAGAAAACGAGGGCAGAAATATGAGAACATTTCAGAAATCATCAAAACTGGACAATGTATGTTATGACGTAAGGGGACCGGTTCTGGACGAAGCGAACCGGATGCAGGAAAGCGGAATTGATATTTTAAAACTGAATATCGGCAATCCTGCGCCGTTTGGGTTCTCAGCCCCGGAAGAAGTCATTCTGGATATGATTTATACCTTGAGAGAAAGCCAGGGATATTCGGATTCTAAGGGGATTTTTGCAGCCCGAAAAGCCATTATGCAGTATTGTCAGCTTAAAAAGATTCCCAATGTGTCTATCAATGATATTTATACAGGAAACGGCGTCAGTGAGTTGATTAATATGGCTATGCAGGGATTGGTGGACAGCGGAGACGAAATTCTGGTGCCTTCCCCGGATTATCCCCTCTGGACCGGCTGTGTGACTCTGGCAGGCGGAAAAGCGGTACATTATATCTGTGATGAGCAGTCGGAGTGGTATCCGGATGTAGAGGATATTAAGAGCAAAATTACAGATAAGACAAAGGCCATTGTCCTGATTAATCCAAACAATCCTACTGGAGCAGTGTATCCAAAAGAAGTGCTGCAGAAGATTGTAGACGTGGCAAGAGAACACGAACTGATGATTTTTTCAGACGAGATTTACGACCGTCTGGTTATGGACGGCATTACCCATACCTCCATTGCGTCTCTGGCGCCGGATTTGTTCTGCGTAACCTTAAACGGACTTTCCAAATCTCATATGATTGCAGGTTTCCGCTGCGGCTGGATGGTGTTAAGCGGGGCAAAGGAAAAGGGAAAGGGATACATAGAGGGCTTAAATATGCTTTCCAATATGCGCCTGTGTTCCAATGTGCCGGCCCAGGCAGTGGTGCAGACGGCTCTTGGCGGTTATCAGAGTGTGAACGAATATCTGGTGCCGGGAGGCAGAATTTATGAGCAGAGAGAGTTTATTTACAATGCTATTAAAGACATACCGGGACTTTCTGCTGTGAAGCCAAAAGCGGCTTTTTATATTTTCCCCAAGATTGACACAGAGAAATTCAACATTCATGATGACGAGAAATTTGCCCTGGATTTGCTTCATGAAAAGAAGATTCTCATTACCTGCGGAAAAGGATTTAACTGGGGACAGCCGGACCATTTCCGCATTGTGTATCTGCCTAATGTGGAGGTTCTTGGAAAGGCGGCTGATAAACTGGCAGACTTCCTGACTACTTACCGGCAGAAATAAAAGGTTTTTGAGATAGGAAGTGGAAATGTGGGGACAAGGGTAAAAACTCTGCACAGTGCAGAGGAACATGATTTTTCCAGAGGAAGTATGTTGGGAAATATTTTTCGGCTGTCTCTTCCTTTGATTCTGGCACAGTTTATCAATGTGCTTTATAATATTGTAGACCGGGTTTATATTGGCCGACTTCCGGGAGCCAGTGCGGCGGCTCTTACAGGTCTGGGGGTGGCGTTTCCTGTCATCACCGCCATTACGGCTTTTTCTTACCTTGTGGGAACCGGGGGAGCGCCCCTGTGTTCCATTGAAAGAGGGCGAGGAAATATGGAGAAGGCCGGGCGTATTATGGGGAATTCTTTTCTCATGACGCTTGTTATGGGTGTCCTTCTCACGGTGGTGGGATTTTTGATAAAAGACCCCCTATTGTACGCGCTGGGAGCCAGCAGGGATACTTTCGGTTATGCGAATGACTATCTGAGTATTTATCTGCTGGGAACCGTCTGCGTGATGATAACCTTGTCCATGAATGGCTTTATCAACTGTCAGGGATTTGCCGGAACCGGTATGTGTACAGTGCTCATAGGCGCGGTCATAAATATTATTTTAGACCCGGTTTTTATTTTCGGTTTTCACATGGGGGTAAAGGGAGCAGCAGTGGCTACGGTGATTTCTCAGACAGTGTCAGCTTTATGGGTGGTATTTTTCCTCAGGGGAAAGAAGACGCTTTTGAAACTGCAAAGACGGTATATGAAGCCGGATTTTGGCTGCATGAAGGAGATTCTGGCACTGGGGCTTTCCGGGTTTATTATGGCGGCAACCAACTGTGCCGTACAGGTGGTCTGCAATGTTACGCTTCAGTCCGTTGGTGGAGATGTGTATGTGGGAATTATGACGATTGTTAATTCTGTGCGAGAGGTGTTAAGCGTGCCTTCTCAGGGATTTACCCAGGGGGCACAGCCGGTGCTGGGATTTAATTACGGAGCACGGGAGTATGGAAGAGTACGGACAGGGATTAAGATTATGTCTGTGGTATGCATGGCATACACTACGGTGGTCTGGATTTTTACTATGCTGTTTCCGGCTGTGTTTATCCGTCTTTTTAACGGAGGGGAAGAACTTTTGAAGCTGGGCGTGCCGTCCATGCGGATTTATTTCTTTGGATTTTGCTTTATGTCTCTGCAGTTTGCGGGACAGAGTGTGTTTACCGCATTGGGAAAAGCAAAGCAGGCAATCTTTTTCTCGCTGCTTCGCAAAGCGGTGATTGTCATACCGCTTACCCTGTGGCTGCCCTCTGTGGCAGGACTTGGAGCCAAAGGCGTTTTCCTGGCAGAGCCCATTTCCAATTTTATCGGTGGAACGGCCTGCTTTGTCACCATGCTCTGTGTAGTGCTGCCGGAGCTGTCAAGAGGAGGGAAACGCCCTTAGAGCGCATGCAGGATATCCTCACAGATTTGCCCAATATTTTTATTGTCAGTGGAAATAACCAGATCAGCAGCAGCCAGATATTTTTCCTGGCGTTTTTCCATCAATTCGGCAATATCCGCAACGGTTTTGCGATTTTTTAAAATAGGACGGGAATTGTCATACTTCACCCGATTCAGAATGGTCTGGGGTTCGGCTGTCAGCAGTATGACTTTTCCGTTTTTTTTCATTTCGGCTACATTTTCTGCACGAAGGGCAGCGCCGCCGCCGCAGGAAATGATTTTATTCGTTTCTTTTTGTAATTCTTTTAAAAGACCGGTTTCCAGATTCCTGAAATAGGCTTCTCCCTGCTGCTGAAAGATTTCAGGAATACTCCTCTGCTCCCGCCGGACAATTTCTTCATCCATTTCAATAATTTCCATAGCGCATTTTTTCCCTAAACAGCGGGCAACCGTGCTTTTTCCTGTTCCCATAAAGCCGATAAGTATGAGATTAAAGGGGAGAGAGCCTTTGTTCTTTGTCTGTGACATATGAAATCCTGCCTTTCTAAATACAGATACTTTTTCGAGTTAAACTGTGAAAATGTTATACTTATTATAACAGGACACACACACGGGTGCAAGAGCGAAATGATACTGTTAGATGACTAATTAATTTTTTGGGAGTAATTTCTAAAAAAAGTGTAAAATATAAAAATGTGACTTGCAATTTAGTAAAATGTGACATAATATAAGTTAGTCGACTAACTAAGAAAGGAGAATCGGAATGATAGATATGGAAAAAGAAGACAGCATTCAGGCAAGAGTTGTAAAGCTGACGCACCTGTATTTCCGCAATACTTTCTGTCTTCTCAGCGAAACAGGGATTCATCCTAAGCAAATGCCCTTGTTGATGCAGCTGAGCAGAAAAGAAGGGATGAGCCAGAAGGAAATTTCGGAAAATCTTCATATCAGCGCGCCTACGGTGGCAGTTTCTATGAAGCGTCTGGAAAAAAGCGGTCTTATAGAGCGGAAAAGTGACGAACAGGACCAGAGAAGAATCCGCATTTATCTGACCGAACGGGGACGAGAACTCATAGAAAAGGCCCAGCGCCAGGTAGAGAAAAGTGAAAAAATCATTTTTAAGGGCTTTTCCGAAAGTGAAAGGTGTCTGATGAAGCGTTTTTTTGACCAGATGATTGCGAACCTGGAAGCGGAAAATAATTTAGAAGGTGACAGCCAGCAAAGGAGGACTTTATGTTAAAAATGTTTCATTATATGAAGGAACGGTGGCACTATATTGTCATGATTATTCTTCTTTTATTTGTTCAGGCATTTTGTGATTTATCTCTGCCGGATTACACATCCAAAATTGTCAATGTGGGTATCCAGCAGAAGGGCATTGAAGACGGAGTGCCGGAAACCCTGCGAAAAGAATCCATGGAGCAGGTCTGTCTGTTTATGGATGAAAAAGATGCCAAAAAGGTAAAAGATTTTTATAAAGAAGATGGAGATGTTTACCGGTTAAAAGATGTAACAGAGGAAGAACGGGAAGACTTGAATCAGATTCTGGGGATTCCCGAAATGGTAGTCAGCGGACTTTGGGATGATTCCTCTGCAGAAGTAACCAAGATAAAAGAACAGCTGCAGGTACCAAAGGAGACCAATTTACTGGAACTGTTTTCTCAAATGCCAAAGGAGCAGCTGCAGGCCATGACAAAAGGCATGACGGAGAAGTTTGAAGACATGCCGGAGTCTATTATCACCCAGAGTTCCGTGCTTTTTGTGCAGAGTGAATATGAGGCGCAGGGAAAAGACCTGGATGCCATGCAGACACAGTACATTTTAGGCAGCGGATTGAAAATGCTGGGGCTGGCGCTTCTGGTAATGGCAGCAGCAGTTACGGTAACGTTCCTGTCTTCCCAGGCTGCGGCAACCCTTGGAAAGAATCTGAGAAATCAGGTATACAGAAAAGTTATTTCCTTTTCCGGCGGGGAACTGAATCATTTTTCTACAGCTTCCCTGATAACCAGAAGCACCAATGATGTGCAGCAGGTACAGCTTTTGTTCACACTGCTGTTCCGTATTGTACTGTATGCTCCCATTCTGGGACTCGGCGGTGTGTATAAGGTATTTCAGACCGACGCATCCATGACATGGATTTTAGGACTGGCAGTGGTATTAATTATACTCTTTGTGGCCTTTTTGTTTAAAATTGCCATGCCCAAGTTTACGAAGCTGCAGTACCTCATCGACGAATTGAATCTGGTAGCCAGAGAAATTCTTACCGGTGTGTCTGTTATCCGTGCCTTCAGCCGTGAGAAACATGAAGAAGAACGTTTTGAAGACGCCAATGTAAAACTGATGAAGACCAACCTGTTTGTAAACCGCTGCATGACCTTTATGATGCCGGTGATGATGCTTTTGATGAACTGCGTTACGGTATTAATTGTATGGAATGGTTCTCATGCAGTGAATGACGGTACTATGCAGGTAGGTAATATGATGGCGTTTATGCAGTACGCTATGCAGATTATTATGGCGTTCCTGATGATAACCATGATGTCCATTATGATTCCGCGTGCAAAGGTATCTGCAACCCGTATCAACGAAGTGCTGGAAACCGAAGTCAGTATTCATGATGCAGAGGAGACACAGGAAGTCAACACAGAACTAAAAGGAGATGTGGTCTTTGAGCATGTGGGATTTACGTATCCCGGTGCGGACGGGGCTTCTTTAACCGATATTGATTTTCACGCCAAAAAGGGTGAGACGGTGGCCTTTATCGGAAGCACGGGAAGCGGAAAAAGTACCCTGGTAAATCTGATACCGAGATTCTTTGATGTGACTTCCGGACGGATTCTGGTAGACGGTGTGGACATACGGAAGATAAAACTCCATGACTTGCGGCAGCGCATTGGCTATGTGCCTCAAAAGGGTGTGCTTTTCTCAGGAACCATTGATTCCAATATCCGTTACGGAAAGCCGGAAGCCACAGAAGCAGAAGTGAAAAGAGCAGCGGAGATTGCCCAGGCCTGGGAATTTATTCAGGATAAAGAAGATGGTATGGATTCTGCCATTGCCCAAGGCGGTTCCAATGTATCCGGTGGTCAGAAACAGCGTCTCTCCATAGCCAGAGCCATTGCCAAAGAACCGGAAATTTATATTTTTGATGACAGTTTTTCTGCTCTGGATTATAAGACGGATGTAGTTTTAAGAAGAGCCTTGAAGAAAGAAACAAAAGACGCCACAACCCTGATAGTAGCCCAGAGAATCAGTACCATTCTTCATGCGGATAAGATTCTGGTTCTGGACGAAGGAAAAGTGGTTGGACAGGGAACCCATAAAGAGCTTTTAAAATCCTGTGATGTCTATCGTCAGATTGCTATGTCACAGTTGTCAGAGGAGGAATTGGCAGATGAGTAATGCAAGACCAAGAGGGCCTATGGGCGGACATGGCGGCGGCATGTCTGCAGAAAAGGCAAAAGACTTTAAAACAGCTATGAAAAGACTGCTTTCCTATATGAAAAGGTACCGCATACAGCTTATGTGCATGATTGTGTTTGCCATTGGAAGTACCGTTTTCAATATTATCGGACCGAAGGTGCTGGGAAAAGCTACCACAGAACTGTACAGCGGCCTGGTATCGAAAATCAACGGAGGAAGCGGCATTGATTTCGGAAAAATCGCCTCATTTCTTTTGTGGGCGCTGGGACTGTACGTAGTCAGTGCGCTGTTTTCCCTGATTCAGGGATTTATTATGACGGGAATTTCCAATAACGTTACCTATAATCTGAGAAAAGATATTTCAGGAAAAATCAACAGAATTTCTATGAAATATTTTGAGAGCAGAACGCATGGAGAAATTCTTTCCAGAATTACCAACGATGTGGATACCCTTCAGACCAGTATCAACCAGAGTTTTACCCAGCTTATTACATCGGTGACCACTCTTATCGGTGTGTTCATTATGATGCTGTCCATCAATGTGTGGATGACCCTGGCAGCGCTTTTGATTCTGCCGGTTTCCATGCTGATTATCGGAAAGGTTATGAAACACTCTCAAAAATATTTCCAGGCACAGCAGAAATATCTGGGTGAGGTTAACGGACAGGTGGAAGAAATCTACAGCGGCCACAATGTGGTAAAGGCCTTTAACAAAGAAGAAGACGTTATCCGTACCTTTGAAGAAACCAACGAAAAGCTGTATACTTCCGGCTGGCGTTCTCAGTTTTTCTCCGGTATGATGATGCCGATTATGCAGTTTGTGGGAAATCTGGGATATGTTATGGTAGCACTTCTGGGTGGTTTTATGGTCATTAAAGGCGATGTAAAGGTGGGAGATATTCAGGCGTTCTTCCAGTATATCCGAAACTTTACCCAGCCCATTCAGCAGATTGCCCAGGTGACGAATATGCTGCAGTCTTCTGCAGCCGCTGCAGAGCGTGTCTTTGAATTTCTGGATGTAGAAGAAGAAGACCAGACTGTGGAAAATCCTGTGGACATCAGCAGTATTGAAGGAAACGTGGTAGCAAACCATGTAGCATTCGGTTATAATCCGGAACAGATGATTATTCACGATTTCAACGGCGTGGTAAAAGCAGGACAGAAGGTGGCTATTGTAGGACCTACAGGGGCCGGAAAAACTACGATGATAAAACTGCTCATGCGTTTCTATGACGTCAATTCCGGGGAGATTCTCATTGACGGACACAATCTGAAAAACTTCAACCGAATGGATTTGCGGGAACTTTTCGGCATGGTACTTCAGGAAACCTGGCTGTTCCACGGCACCATTATGGAAAATATTCGTTATGGAAGATTGGACGCTACAGATGAGGAGGTTATCGCTGCAGCAAAGGCAGCTCATGCCCATCACTTTATTATGTCTCAGCCAGGCGGTTATCAGATGGTATTGAATGAAGAAACCAGCAATATTTCCCAGGGACAGAAGCAGCTGCTCACCATTGCCAGAGCCATTTTGGCAGACAATAAGATTCTGATTCTGGACGAAGCAACTTCTTCTGTGGATACCAGAACCGAAGAACAGATTCAGGCTGCTATGGATAATCTCATGAGGGGCAGAACCAGCTTTGTCATTGCCCACAGACTGTCTACCATTCGTGACGCAGATTTGATTCTGGTTATGAAAGACGGCGATATTATTGAACAGGGAACCCATGAATCCCTGTTGGCCGCCAACGGCTTCTACGCAAACCTGTACAACAGCCAGTTTGAGAAAGCTGAGGCTGTTTAAAGGAACAGCCCCGGCGGTCAGAAAACATGGAAAAAGAGATAATACAGTTTTTTTCTGGGGGAGCAGGAAGCAAAGAATAGCTTCCTCTCCCTTGCATAGATATGACGCAGTTTGCGGATATCCTGTTTTTTAGGTGTGTCCGCCCCGAAACAGAAGCATTCGGCCAAGGTGTAAAGCTGGTCAAAGAGAATTCGTGTCTCTTCCGGCAGTTTCTGGCCGAAGAGGACAGGAAATTCCGGCTGCTGGGGATTCAGGGCAGGAATGTGGAACCGCACTTTCCATAAATCCAGAATACTGTTAAATACACAGAGAGAGCATGCTTCCCGGCTGCGGCAGAAAATGCCCATCCGTTTGCGGAAGAGAAGGATTCGTCTGAAATACAGCAGAAAAAACAAAAGAGCAGCAGTTATAAAAAATACCATTGCAAAAAAGAGGATTTTTGTCAGAACAGGCAGAAAGCCTCTTTTTTCTGTGTCTGAGGATGGGGAAGGCTGGTCTTTTTTGCTGTCTGGGAGGTTCTCCTGTTTTACCGTCTGCATATTCTCCTGGCGGGCTGTCTGTTCTGTCTGTACGGTCTGGGATGTGTCCGAAGCAGCCGGGGTGACCTCCACGGGAACCCAGCCTCCTTCACCCAGATAGATTTCTGTCCAGGCATGGGCACTGGAATCCGGCACGGCAAAGGAATAGCCGCCTCCGCTTTCTTTCTGTAAATCTTCAGGGGTAATGACGTATCCGCTGACGTACCGGGCCGGAATACCGTACATGCGGAAAAGCAGGGTTCCGGCTGTGGCAAAGTGAACGCAGAAGCCTTTTTTCTGTTCATAGAGAAAGTTGTCCAGCAGATTGCTGTCTGCGGGAACAGGGGAGAGCTGCAGACTGTAGGAGGCATGGCTGGAGAGGAAGCTTTGAATTTCTCCGGCTGCCTTCAGCACCTGGTCATAGGAAGGATTTTCCGGCAGAGAGGAATATACTGGCAGGTGCTGTATGTCCTCCAGAAGCCGGGCTGTTAAGTCTTTGTCATACCAGGTATAGGTGTTTTGCACAAATTCCCTGTATAGACCTTCTGCAGAGGTTTGTGCGGAAGGAAGAGAAGGCGCTCTTAAAAATGGAGAGGAATCCAGGGAAAGAGGATAGCAGTCAAAGGTCAGCCTGGAAGGAAACTTTTCTGTCAGCACATTGCCATCTCCAGTGCTGAACCCCTTCGGTATGTCAGCCCCGTAAGGCAGATAAGTAAAGGAAGGGGAAAAGGCAGGCTTTAGGCTCATTTGTGCAGAGGCAAGAGAAGTCTGTGCTTTTCCGGCTTCATAAGGAATGGAAGGAAGCTGCTTCTGCAGTTCGTCTGACAGTCCGTAACTGCTGCAAAAAGACTTCCACTGCTTTTCGTCCAAAGCTTCCCAGACCCCGTCTGTGTAGGTGAATCCGGTAAAGCCGCGCAGGTAAACAGGTGTGTCAAAAATCCGGCTCGTGTGGAACGTAAACATAGTCTGATTGCTGTAAACAGGGGCTGTATTGTCCAGAACTTCCTTGTCTGTCTGTGTGGAAACCGTATTTTGATTGCTGTTTCCGGATGCGGTAGGACGGGTTTTCGATGTACGCGTCGCTCTGTCAGCGGAATTTGCATGAAAAAGGGCGCCAAACTTTGCAGAGGCCTCATTGACCGTCTGAAATAACGAAGAAGTGGATTGGAAAGCCAGAGCAGAAAAGCCGGGGGTCAGCACAAGGGCGCAGAAACAGTAAAGCCCGAAAAGAAGTCCGGTCTGAAGGAATCCAGAGGAGGTTTCCTTTGCAGACAGACAGTCCCACAGGAAAAAGCAGACCAAAAAACAGCCGGCGGAAAGGAAAGAAGGACGGATTTCTGTAACAAACTGTGCCACCGGTGCCAGCAGAAGCAAGAAGAGAAAAAGTACTTTTTTTCTGTACCATAGGGTGAGGCAGACCAGAATCAGGAATAACAGGGTACAGAAAAAGAAGAAAAGGGAGTTATCCGCAGCAGAGCCGGAAAAACCCGAAAATAGGGAAATACCGTAAAACCGTTCCAGCCGGGCGTGGAGATAGCCCAAAAAAGAGCTTCCCTGTGCCAGCAGAGCCTTTCTCTGAAAGAGAAGAAGACTGCAGAGCAGCCCTCCGCTAAGAAGCAGAGCCAGCCTTTTCTTTTTGTGCAGAAGAAAAAGCCCAAAGAGAAAGGTAAGAAGCAAAGCCACGCCTGCCAGGGGGAAAATCCAGAAAGAAACGGCGCCGGGAACCGCAGACATATCCTTCACACTGGAAAAGAAGCCCAGTCCGCCTAAAAAGAGCAGCGCAAAGCAGCCTGTCAGAGAAAACAGAAGGTTTTTGGGGCGGACGGGGGAATCCGCTATACGGATAAGAACAGAAATTGTTTTTTCTTTTTTCATAAAGGCTCCATTCCGCCGTCTAAATGGACGGCACAGACTCTAGATTTTCCGGCTGACCGTTTTTATAAAATTCCAGCCGTGTATGGAGTAAAAGCGTGGTGCAGAAGGTATCGGAAGGATACTGCTGCCGGTACAGTTCACAGATATCTCCCGGTACAGGCTTTACATCTTCCAGCAGGAGGCAATAGGTGCAGAGGTCTAAATCCTCCTCCCTGCGAATGGGAAAACGAATGAGTTTTTCCTCCCGGTGATGGTACCAGATTACAAAATGGCGGCACCCCGACTGGAGAAGAGAAAACGATAAGGATACGGCAGTTTCCAGAAAACGGCGGTACGAAGCCGTGAAATCCTTATCCGGCAGAGGTTCAATGAAAAGGAATAAAAGTACAGGAAATCCCTGTTGTATACCCATGTCCCGCACCAGCAGACTGTCCGTTCTGGCACTGAGTTTCCAGTGTATCTGACGGACTCTGTCGCCGGGTCTGAAATCCCGAACCTGGTTTACAGGTGTTTGAAAGATACCGGGAAGAATCTGTTCTTCCTCCCCGCTTTCTGCGGAGAAATATCGGACTTGTTCGCTGACAGTGAGGGGAAGGGATGTGATTTTCGGGTAAAAAAGCAGTTCCTTTGGGCAGTCTTGAGAAAGCTTTCGGCTGAAAAGATGGCCGAAGCTGTAAAGGCGCACAGCCTTCACCAACAACAGGAAACGTCCGCAGCAGGGACTTTCTAAAGTTCCTCCGGGGCGGATTTCCTGCCTGCTTTTGACTGAAAAATACAACTTTTGAGTCTGGCAGACCTGTCCTTGCAAATCCTGGACCGTCAAAAGGATACAGCCTCGGAAGAGGGGAAGGATTCCCGTATTTTTTACAGACAGAGCAAACGCGATTTCCCGGTCCTGGGATTTAGCGGCAGAGGCCTGCAGAATTTCCGTCTTTATTTTCCCGGAGAGATACCAAAGCTGCAAAAAAGAGGCTGTGCCGTAAAGAACCAGAAACAGAAAAACAGCACAGGCAGCTGTACTCTGGTACAGAATCGCCAGATACAGACAGAGAAGGATACCGATTACACTAAAAATATTTGCTGCCATACAGAGCTTCCTTTCTGGGTTTTATAAAGATGTCTTTTTCCGTACAGAAGGCGCCGGAGTGGTCTTCAAAATTTCCTCCAGAAGAGAAAGCGGAGAAACGTGACTGATACGGGCCTTGGAGTTTAAAATCAGCCGGTGTACACAGACATCGGCAAACACAGACTGTACATCTTCGGGAAGCACATGGCTGCGCCCGGAAAGAAAAGCCCCTGCCTGCGCCATTTTCGTCAGTGCCAGAGTGCCTCTGGGGCTGACACCCAGTGCAATGAGCTCATGGTTTCTGGTGGCCTGTACGAGAGCGGCAATATAGCTGTAAATCCGGTCATGGACAAAAATCTCCTGACATTCCTTTTGAAGGGACAGAAGCTGAGTGACGTTCAGTACAGGCCGTACGGTTTCTATAGTGCTCTGGGCAATTCGACCCTTTAAAATGGCAATTTCTTCTTCCATGTCGGGATATCCAAGCCTAAGACAGATACAGAAACGATCCAGCTGGGACTCCGGCAGAAGCTGGGTGCCAGCAGAGCCGGAGGGATTCTGGGTAGCAATGACGATAAAAGGCTTTGGCACGGGATAGGTACTGCCGTCCACGCTGACCTGCCCTTCCTCCATGACTTCCAGGAGGGCAGACTGGGTTTTGGGCGAGGTGCGGTTGATTTCATCGCCCAGAAAGAGATTGCACATCAGGGCACCGGGATGGAAATAAAATTCCCCGGTTTCTTTCCGATACATGGTAAAGCCTGTCAAATCTGCAGGCAGCACGTCCGGTGTAAAAGTCAGACGCTTTTCTTTCAGACTCAGTGCTTTGGAAAAAGCCAGAGCCATGGTTGTTTTGCCCACACCGGGAATATCCTCCAACAGAACGTGTCCGCCGCTTAAAATAGCCATCATCACTTTGCGAACCCGGTCTTCTTTCCCGATAACGGCTTTTTGTACCTCTTGAATTACCTGATAGGCCAGTTGGCTGCGAAGATTGGTAGTATTAGACATTTGTTCACCCCTCATCTGTAAAAAAAATTCTGAAAAATAGAAATAATTCTTCAAATAATTATAATATAAAACGGCTGACATCACAATACACAACCGATTTTTTAACAAAGATTTCAAAAAACACTTAAACGCTTTAAATTGTTAAAATTTCGGTTGACAAATAGGAAAGGCGGTTATATGATAAGATTAGTTTAAAAGAAAGGGCAGGAAGAAATCATGATGCAGAAACAGGCAGTTTTTAGCGGAAACAAGGATTCTTATTACGCTTACCTGGGCTATTTTTACGGCGCAGGCTGCTTTCGCTGCAAAAGATTCTGATTCCTTTCACACAGGAAAAGAGAAAACAGCGGTGTTTGCAGCAGCAGGCATCGCTTTTTTTATGAAAACAGGAGGGCACAGCATGATTGTAGTATTGAAAAAAGGGGCGGACGAAGAGAAAGTAGACGCTTTAAAACAGGAACTTACCCATATGGGATTGCAGCTTCATTTGTCAGACGGGGTGAACACTTCCCTGATTGGTCTGGTAGGAGACACCACAGAAGTAGATGCCGAGTGGTTGTCTGCCCTGGACGTGGTAGAGTCTGTAAAGCGAATCAAAGAACCGTATAAAAAAGCCAACAAAGATATGCATCCCAAGGATACGGTGGTAGATATTGCAGGCAGAAAAATCGGAGGCGGATTTTTCCAGGTAATTGCAGGTCCCTGTTCTGTGGAAACCAGAGAACAGATGACAGAAGTAGCCTTAGATGTGAAAAAAGCAGGAGCAGGCCTTCTAAGAGGCGGTGCTTTTAAGCCCAGGACTTCACCTTACTCTTTCCAGGGACTGGGGGACGAAGGATTAAAAATGCTGCTAGAGGCAAAGAAAGCCACGGGACTTCCCATTGTGACAGAAATTATGAGCACAGACCATCTGCCCCTTTTTGATGAGGTGGATGTGATTCAGGTAGGTACCAGAAATATGCAGAATTTCCAGCTTTTAAAGGAACTGGGTAAGGTGGATAAGCCGATTTTGCTGAAAAGAGGAATGGCCAACACTTTGGAAGAACTTTTAATGAGCGCGGAATACATTATGGCAGGGGGAAATGAAAAGGTTATTCTCTGTGAAAGAGGTATCCGCACCTTTGAAACCTCTATGAGAAACACTTTGGATGTTTCCGCCATTCCCATGCTGAAATCCAAAACCCATCTGCCGGTCATCGTAGACCCCAGCCATGCGGCAGGACTGCGTTTTATGGTGGAACCGCTGACCATGGCAGCTATTGCAGCAGGAGCAGACGGTGTGATGATAGAGGTGCACAACAACCCGGAGAAGGCTCTGTGCGACGGCAAACAGTCTTTAACTCCTCAGGCTTTTTCTGATTTAATGAGCAAGGTGAGCAGGACAGCTGCCTTTTTCGGAAAAGATATGCAGGAGGCTGGCGAATGAAAACACTGGTTTTAGCAGAAAAGCCTTCCGTGGCAAGAGATATTGCCAGAGTGTTGAAATGCAGCAAAAAGCTGAACGGTGCTTTGGAAGGAGAACGCTATATTGTAACCTGGGCCCTGGGACATCTGGTCACCCTGGCAGATCCGGAGGAATATGACAAAAAATACAAAGAGTGGAATATGGAAGTCCTGCCTATGATGCCGAAAAAGATGGAGCTGGTGGTTATCAAACAGACTGCAAAGCAGTATCAGGCAGTGAAAACCCAACTCTGGCGCAAGGATGTGCAGGATATCGTTATTGCCACAGACGCAGGAAGAGAAGGAGAACTGGTTGCCCGCTGGATTCTGGAAAAGGCCCAGTGCAGAAAGCCCATCAAACGCCTTTGGATTTCATCAGTAACGGATAAGGCCATCCGGGAAGGCTTTGCCAGCCTAAAAGACGGAAGAGCCTATCACTCTCTCTATGACGCGGCGGTGTCCAGAGCCGAGGCAGACTGGTTAGTGGGTATCAATGCCACCAGAGCTTTGACCTGCAAATACAATGCCCAGCTTTCCTGCGGACGTGTCCAGACGCCCACCCTTGCTATGATTGCGGCAAGAGAGGCAGAAATCCGCAGTTTTAAACCGCAGGAATACTATGGACTGACCCTTCTGGCAGGAAAAAACCGCTGGACCTGGCAGGATAAGAAAAGCGGCAGTATCCGTTCGTTCCAGAAAGAACGCATGGAAGAGAAAAAAGGGGCGGTGCAGTCGGATTTGCTGCAGGTAGTTTCTGTGGACAAGAGCCGGAAGAAAACGTATGCTCCGGGGCTGTATGATTTGACCGAACTGCAGAGAGATGCCAACAAAAAATTCGGTTTTTCCGCAAAGGAAACGCTGAATATTATGCAGAGACTTTATGAAAATCATAAAGTGCTCACTTATCCGAGAACCGACTCCAGATACATTGGCAGCGATATTGTGTCCACCATTAAGGAAAGGCTGAAAGCCTGTGCGGTAGGTCCTTACCGCTCTCTGGCAGGGCCCCTGTCCATGAAGCCGGTGAAAGTATCCAAATCCTTTGTGGACGACAAAAAGGTCAGTGACCACCACGCCATTATTCCTACAGAGCAGTTTGTGCAGTTGGATCACATGACAAACGAAGAACGGAAAATTTACGATTTGGTAGTCAGACGGTTTTTAAGCGTGTTGTATCCGCCTTTTGAGTACGAACAGACCACCATGAAAGCCTCAGCCGGGGGAGAAATCTTTACGGCAAAAGGGAAAATCGTGAAGCAGGCCGGATGGAAAGAGGTCTATGAAGGTGCCTGGACAGAAGAAGAGGAGGAGGATTTCCAGAAGCTTTCCGATATACAGGAAGGTGAGAAGCTGAAAATCGAGAGAGTGGAACTCACAGCAGGAAAAACCAAACCTCCGGCCCCTTTTACAGAGGCAACCCTGTTGTCTGCCATGGAAAATCCGGTGAAATATCTGGAGCATGCAGATGAAAAAGCGGCAAAGACCCTGGGAGAAACCGGAGGTCTGGGAACTGTTGCCACACGGGCAGATATTATTGAAAAGCTGTTTCACACGTTCTTAATGGAAAAACGGGGAAATGATATTTACCTGACTTCAAAGGCAAAGCAGCTTCTGGAACTGGTTCCGGAAGATTTAAAGAAACCCGAACTGACGGCAGACTGGGAGATGAAGCTGTCAGAGATTTCCAAGGGAAAATTGCAAAAAGACTTGTTTCTAAAGGAAATCCGGGGGTATACGGAGGACCTCATCCGGGAAATTAAGACAGGAGAAGGCACATTCCGCCATGACAATCTGACCAATACGAAGTGTCCGGTGTGCGGAAAACGGATGCTGGCAGTGAACGGTAAGAACAGTAAAATGCTGGTGTGTCAGGACCGGGAATGCGGACACAGAGAAACCATTTCCCGTCTGACCAATGCCAGATGTCCCAACTGCCACCGGAAAATGGAGATGTATGTCAAGGGAAAAGAGGACACCTTTATCTGCAGCACCTGCGGTTATAAGGAAAAACTTTCCAGTTTCCAGCAGAGAAGAGCCAAAGAAGGGGCAGGGGTCAGCAAAAAAGAGGTGCAGCGTTACCTGAACAAACAAAAGAAAGAGGCCCAGGAACCTGTCAATAATGCTTTTGCAGATGCACTGGCTAAATTAAATCTGAAATAAATGGTTCATAAATTTTTTAGAAAAAATTTTCTTGTCACCCCTTATCTCATGTGTTAAAATGTTATCACGCTAAAGCGAAAAACAGATAAGGGGGAATCAAAATGTCCGATTTTAATATGAATGTTACTCCGGAAATTGAAATGCTTACGGAAATCTGTAAAGAAAACAGCCGCATAGATGCATCCCTGTATCCGAAATACGATGTCAAAAGAGGGCTTCGTGACATTAATGGAAAAGGTGTTCTGGCAGGTCTGACCCAGATTTCCAATATTGTTTCCAAAAAGGTGATTGACGGTGAAGAGGTTCCCTGCGAAGGCGAATTGTATTATCGCGGAATTAATGTAGAAGACCTGACGAAAGGCTTTCTGGATGAAAAGCGTTTTGGATTTGAAGAAGCTACTTACCTTCTTCTTTTCGGACGTCTGCCCAGCCGGAAAGAACTGGATGATTTCTGCAAGATTCTGGCTGCCCAGAGAACGCTTCCCACAAACTTTGTCCGGGATGTCATTATGAAGGCACCCAGCAAAGATATGATGAATACCCTTTCCAGAAGCGTTCTGACTCTGTATTCTTATGACGAAAATCCGGAAGATATTTCCCTTCCCAATGTTCTCCGTCAGTGTATCAACCTTATCAGCGTGTTTCCCATGCTTTCCGTATACGGTTATCAGGCGCATAAACATTACAATCTGGACGACAGTCTTTATATCCATAATCCTGAGAAAAACCTTTCCACAGCGGAAAATATTCTGCTGATGCTGCGTCCGGATAAGCAGTACTCACCTTTAGAGGCGTCTATTTTAGACCTGGCTCTGGTACTTCATATGGAACACGGCGGCGGAAATAACTCCACTTTTACCACTCATGTGGTATCCTCCTCCGGTACGGATACGTATTCTGCCATTGCAGCAGCCCTGGGTTCTTTAAAAGGACCTAAACACGGAGGCGCCAACATTAAGGTGGTCAGTATGTTCCAGGATATGAAGGAACACTTAGAGGACTGGAGTGATGAAGAGGAAATTAAGGGATATCTGACGAAGCTGCTTCATAAAGAAGCTTTTGATAAGCGTGGGCTTATCTATGGAATAGGGCATGCCGTTTATTCCATTTCTGACCCCAGAGCGCAGATTTTCAAGAAATTTGTCCGCCAGCTTGCAGAAGAAAAAGGCAGAATGAAAGACTATGAACTCTATGCCACCGTGGAACGTCTGGCTCCGGAAGTCATAGCAAAAGAGCGGCGCATTTACAAAGGTGTCAGCGCTAATGTGGACTTTTACAGCGGTTTTGTGTACAGCATGCTGGGACTTCCGCTGGAACTGTATACACCGATGTTTGCCATTGCCCGTATTGTCGGCTGGAGTGCGCACCGCATGGAAGAGTTGATTAACACAGATAAAATTATCCGTCCGGCTTATAAAAATGTGTTGGAAGAAATGTCCTATGAGCCTTTAAAGAGCAGAGGATAATTTGACAAATACCGCCTGTACCTGTTACCATAGAGAAAATGCAGAGTGTTTTACAAAGCGGGTACAGGAAAGGAAGAAAATATGTTTCAGAAATTTTTCCCAGATGAATATCTGGATTCTACTTATCTCATAGATTTCGATGCTCTTTACAAAAAGGGGTACAGAGGCGTCATTTTCGACATTGACAATACTCTGGTTCCCCACGGGGCACCGGCAGACGAAAAGGCAGAGGCTCTTTTTGCCGGACTGAAAAACACAGGCTTTCAGTGCTGTCTGTTGTCCAATAATCAGTATGAGCGTGTCAGCTCTTTTAACCAGAACATTCAGGTACATTTTATTGAAAACGCCCATAAACCTTCCAGGAAGAATTACCGAAAGGCCATGGAACTTATGGGAACTTCTCTGGAAAACACGATTTTTGTGGGAGACCAGCTTTTTACAGATGTTTACGGGGCAAAGAGAACGGGAATTTACAACATTTTGGTAAAGCCCATTCATCCAAAAGAAGAGATTCAGATTGTATTAAAGCGGAAACTGGAAAAAATCGTGCTGTATTTTTATAAGAAAGAGCAAAGAAAGAGAAAAAACAGTTGAAAATTGCCCGGATGTATTATAAAATGAAGTACAGTGGAAAAAACACAGGTTTTCCCAATGGACGAAATAAGGAGGAATATCATTATGATATCAGCAGGAGATTTTAAAAATGGTCTCACACTGGAAATTGATGGTAACGTAGTACAGATTATGGAATTCCAGCACGTTAAACCAGGTAAAGGTGCTGCATTCGTTAGAACAAAATTAAAAAATGTTATCAGTGGCGGAATTATTGAAAGAACTTTCAGACCAACTGAAAAATTCCCACAGGCTCGTATTGAACGTGTGGATATGCAGTATTTATACAGCGATGGCGATTTGTTCAACTTCATGAACAATGAAACTTATGACCAGATTGCAATCGGCCAGGATACAGTAGGCGATTCTCTGAAATTCGTAAAAGAGAACGAAACTGTAAAAGTATGTTCTTACAACGGAAGCGTATTCGCGATTGAACCGCCATTATTCGTAGAACTGGAAATCACAGATACAGAGCCGGGCTTTGCCGGAAATACAGCGCAGGGCGCAACAAAACCTGCAACTGTAGAGACAGGAGCCACAGTATATGTACCTCTGTTCGTAAACCAGGGCGATGTTATCAAAATCGATACAAGAACAGGAGAATACCTGTCCAGAGTATAAGACAGATATAAGAATCCGGGGGCGGTGTCTTTGGCGTATCCGTCCCGCGGATTTGACTTGAAATTCTTTTTACATTTCTGATTTTATTTTTATTCACACACATTCGTGAAAGATTTTTCCAGATACAAACAGGAAGTGATATAAAGCAGCAGCAGGGAAAGTCCGTCTGGCACACCAGGTACTTTTTCTGTTCTGATTTATATAAATAATTATTTCAGAAAGGAAAAATATGTATGGACTATGAAACTTTCAAAACAGAACTATTGGAGGTGCTGCAAAGAGCCGCAGGAGAAAAAAAGGAAGTATCTTTGCACCAGATAGAGAAAAATAACGGCGTTTTACTGGATGGCATTATTATCCGTAAGGAGGGAAAAAACATAGCCCCCACCCTTTATCTGGAAGAACTGTATGAGGCCTGGGAAGAAAACGCCTCTATGGAAGAACTGGCAAAGGAAATTCTGGCATTTGAAGAATTGCAGAAGCCGGAGACAGAGATTTCCATGGAGAATTTTGAAGATTACGGACAGGCCAGAACCAGAATTTATTATAAACTGATTAATTACGAAATGAATCGGAAACGCCTGGACAAAATGCCGCATATAAAATATCTGGATTTGGCAGTGGTTTTTTATTACCGGGTGGAAGGGGGAAACTTTCACGGGGCCACGGTGTTAATCCACAACTGCAATCTGGAAGCCTGGGGCATTACCAGACGTTGTCTGCTGGAAGACGCCGTGCACAATACCAGCCGGAAGCTTCCCTACACACTTCAGGGAATGGAAGCCCTGATTGCAGAGCTTACCGGAGAAAGCCCGGAATTTTCAAGGGAAGAGGAACTGATGTATGTGCTGACCAACAAAGAAAAATGTTTTGGCGCAGCAGTTATCCTTTATCCTCATGTCTTAAGTCATATCGCAGGTCTGCTGCGGGGGAATTTCTACATTCTTCCAAGCAGCGTTCATGAATGTATTCTCGTCCCGGACCGGGGACAGTATTCCCGTTTGGAGTTAAAGAAAATGGTGAGAGAGGTGAATGAAAAACAGGTAGAAGAGGAGGAGATTCTCTCTAATGAGGTTTATTATTATGACAGGAAAAAAGCCGCTCTTATGATGTAAAAGTGGGGGCTGACACCCTGTTTTTGGGATGAACAGGGTGTCATTTCCCCAAAATGCGTATAGGTCTTTACATTTTACAAAATGTGTGGTATGATAACCAAGATGTAACAATCACAGGCACTCGTAGCTCAGGGGATAGAGCAGTGGTTTCCGGTACCACGTGTCGGGGGTTCGATTCCCTCCGGGTGTGTTTTGTGCTTTGGGGAGAGCATAGGGATAAGGGAATATAAGGAGGAAAGGTATGTTAGACAATTTCAGAGAATGGCTCTCAGATAATCTGAGGTATATTCTTCTGGGTCTGGCAATTCTGCTTGCTCTTGTCTTATTATTTTTTGGCGTCAAAGCTTTAACCGGAGGATTTTCTGATGAAAAGCCAAAAGATACGGAGAAAAAGACAGAGCAAAAGAAAGATTCCACAGATTCCGATGAAGCAGAGAAAGACGATGCGGATAAGGAAGATGAGAATGCTCTTGAAAAGAATGCATACCCTGAAGTAAATGCCCTGATTGAGTCCTTTTATACAGCATGGGGACAGAAAGACGTCGCCAAGATGAAAGAATTAACGGATAACTTCGATGCCACAGATGAGGCAAAGGTAACCAATGCGACGTATATTGAAAGCTATGATAATATTGTAGTTTACACCAAGCAAGGACTGGAAAAAGACAGCTATGTAGTTTTTGTTTCCTATGACTTGAAGTTTAAGGATGTGAAAACAGCAGCGCCGGGACTTTCAGAGCTCTATGTTATCAAAAATGACAGCGGAAATTATGTGATTCACAACGATGACAGTGATGCGGAAGTACAGGAATGTATCGAAAAGACCAGACAGGAAAAAGATGTGATGACGCTGATTGAAGATGTGGAGAATAAACTGAATGAAGATATGGCGTCTGATGCAGAGTTAAAAGCCTTTGAAGAAAAGTTAGGTAAGGAAGTGAATACCGCGCAGATGGCAGACAACGGCGATATGCTCACGGCAAAGGAAGACTGTAATGTGCGTGCGGATTCCACGACCAATGCAGAGATTCTGGGAAGGCTGAAAGCCGGCGACCAGGTGAAGAAGCTGGAAAACGGAGAAGACAACTGGATTAAAGTGGAGTATAACGGGCAGGAAGCCTATGTATATGCGGATTTACTGCAATAAGAGTATAGAAAAGAGAAAATGAGGAACAGGAATTTCCTGCTCCTCATTTTTTTGCAGTGGCGTCCAAACTGCCGTCTTCTTTCAGAAAATAGGATTTTCCGTCAATGGTAATCCAGCCTGTGGCCATGGTGCCGTCTTCATTAAAATAATATTGTTTGTTGTCGATTTTTCTCCAGCCTGTCATAAGCTGTGCATTGGCAAGATAATATTTTTTGCCGTTTTGTTCTACCCAGCCGTTTTTCAGTTCGCCTTCTGCAGTAAGGAAGTACCATTTTCCACTGTCCTGGAACAGTCCGGTTTTGGCGCTGCCGTCTTTGTCAATGAAGTACCATTTATTGTCCTGTTTCATCCAGCCGGAAGATGCCAGAATACCTTCTTCATTGAGAAAATATTTCTTCCCGCTGACGGTTACCCAGCCTTTTAATTCTTTGCCGTCTTTGTCTACGAAATGCTTTTGTCCTTCCTCTTCAATCCAGGCATTGGTTACCTTGGAACCGTCCTGGTCCATATAGTAGCGGTCATTGCCGTTGGTAATCCAGCCTGTAGCCATAGTGCCGTCCTCCCGGAAGTAATAAGTTTTGCCGTCAATATCCTTGAATCCTACAGTCAGGGCACCGGTATCATCACGATAGTATTTTTTGCCGTCATTTTCCGCCCAGCCGGAGGATACAGAGCCGTCCTCATTAAAGAGATGCTGTGCGCCGTCGATTTCCGTCATGCCCACAGCCATGACGCCATTGCTTTGAAAATAATATTTTTTATTTTCAATATCTGCCCAGCCGATGGTGGGAGAGCCGTCTTCTAGCAGGTAATACTTCCCGTTTTCGTCTTCAAACCAGCCGGAAACCGGGGAACCGTCAGAATTGCGGTAATAGAGCTTGCCCTTATCCTGCACCCAGCCTGTTTTCACATAGCCTTTGGAATCAAAATAGTAGGTCACATTGTCCAGTACCTTGCTGTCATTTTGAATCACAGAGCCGTCATGGTAGACATAGCGTTTACCGGTTGCATTGTAAACCCAGTGGTCCTCCTTCATGGCCTCCTGCCTGTTTTCGTAAGCAACCAGATAGTTTCTTACCAGTACACAGGCAAAGGGCGGGGCCAGAACAAAAAAAGCACCCAGAAGAAGAACGAACACGGTAAGAAAAAATCCCTTTTTTGTAACTTTCATGCTGTCTCCTCTTTTGTCAGTCAGACTGTCCTGTCAGTCCGCCTTAAAGTTTTCGTTGCCGTTCTTATTATACCTTGAATCATGGGAAAATAGCAACCGGGTTTGGAAGAAATCTTTCCTTTACCGGGGAAATTGTGGTATAATAGTCCCACATTGTGCAGACCGTATACCAGCGTTGGGCGGTAAAAAAAGGGAGATATTATGCGTTTAAATAAGTATTTAAGTGAGGCAGGAGTCTGTTCCAGAAGAGAGGCAGACCGTCTGGTGCAGGAGGGCAGAATTCTCATAGACGGCGAACCGGCGGCCTTAGGAACCCAGGTGGAAGACTCCAGCCGGATTCTCATAGATGGGAAAGAAATCCGCAGAGAAGAGAAAAAGGTGCTTTTGGTTTTTCATAAACCCAGAGGAATTGAGTGTACCACAGACTTGCGTGTGAAAAAAAACGTGATTTCTTATATAAATTATCCAATACGGGTATATTATGCAGGAAGGCTGGATAAAGACTCCGAAGGACTGCTGCTTCTGACCAATCAGGGCGAACTGGTGAACCGAATGATGAAAGCAGGCAATGGCCACGAAAAAGAGTATGTGGTTACCGTAGACAGGCCGGTGACGGAAGAATTTTTGGCGGCCATGGGAAAGGGTGTCCCCATTCTGGGAACCGTTACCAGAGCCTGCAAAGTTACAAAGGAAGGAGAGCGCAGTTTTCGGATTGTGCTGACCCAGGGTTTGAACCGGCAGATACGGCGAATGTGTCATTATCTTGGATATGAAGTGAAGCGTCTGAAACGTGTGCGGATTATGAATGTCTGTTTGGGAGACCTGGCTGTAGGACAGTATCGGGCAGCCACCGGGGAAGAAATGGAAGAGCTCACCCGGCTGTTAGAGAAACGTGAGCAGGAGAAAAAGGCAGGAAAAGTGCAGGAAACCTATACCGGAGGAAAGCCTGTAAAAAACGCGGGAAAATACAGAACCCCTGTCAAAGACAGGAAAGGACTACATCAGGGACAACAAAAACGGAGGTTTGAGAAACATGGATAAGATGCAGAGAATGAAAGAACTGATTCCCATGCTGACGGAGGCCGCAAAGGCCTATTATCAGGAAGACCGGGAAATCATGAGCAATTTTGAATATGACAGATTGTATGACGAACTGGTAAAGCTGGAGGAAGAGACAGGAGTCACCCTTGCAGGAAGTCCTACGGTCTCTGTGGGATATGCGTCATTAGAAGAACTGCCGAAAGAGGCCCACGAAAGTCCTATGCTTTCCCTGGATAAGACGAAAGACCGGGAAACGCTGCGGCAGTTTGTGGGAGAGCATAAGACCCTGCTTTCCTGGAAACTGGATGGCCTTACCATTGTACTGACGTATCGGAATGGAAAACTGGAAAAAGCAGTCACCAGGGGAAACGGAACCGTGGGTGAGGTGATTACCAACAATGCCAGAGTGTTTAAAAACATTCCTCTGCAGATAGGATATCAGGGAGAACTGGTGCTTCGGGGAGAGGCCATTATCACGTATTCTGATTTTGAAAAAATCAACCGGCAGATAGAGGATGTGGATGCCAGATATAAAAATCCGCGGAATCTGTGCAGCGGTTCAGTACGGCAGTTAAATAACGAGATAACCGCCAGGCGAAATGTGCATTTTTACGCGTTTTCTCTGGTAAAGGCTGAGGATGTGGATTTTCAAAATTCCAGAGAGCAGCAGTTTCTGTGGCTGAAAGAACAGGGCTTTGAAGTGGTGGAATACCGGGTGGTGACGGCAGCTGCTCTGGATGAGGCTATGGAGTATTTTGCCCATCAGGTCGCAGAGAACGATTTCCCTTCCGATGGACTGGTGGCGCTGTATGACGACATTGCCTATGGAGAATCTTTAGGAAGTACGGCAAAATTCCCCAGAAATGCCTACGCCTTTAAGTGGCAGGATGAAATCCGGGAAACTGTGTTAAGAAAAATTGAGTGGAGTCCCTCCAGGACGGGTCTTATTAACCCGGTGGCCATATTTGACCCTGTAGAACTGGAGGGAACCACTGTCAGCCGGGCCAGTGTGCACAACATCAGTATTATGAAAGAAATGCAGTTGGGAATTGGGGATAAGATACAGGTTTATAAGGCTAACATGATTATCCCACAGATTGCGGAAAACCTGACCCGCAGCGGAAATCTGGAAATTCCCAATATCTGCCCGGTGTGCGGACAGGAAGCCAGGGTGCAGAAGACCAATGAAGTAGAATCTCTGTACTGCATGAATCCCCAGTGTCAGGCAAAGAAAATCAAGTCTTTTACCTTATTTGTCAGCAGAGATGCCATGAACATTGACGGGCTTTCCGAGGCTACACTGGAAAAATTTATTCAGAAAGGCTTTATTAAGGACTTCGGAGATATTTTTGAAATAGACCGGTACCGGGAAGAAATTGTGGGAATGGAGGGCTTTGGCGAGAAGTCTTATGAAAATCTCATGGTAAGTCTGGAGAGAGCCAGACACACCACACTGCCCCGGCTTTTGTACAGTTTGGGAATTGCCAATATTGGACTGGCCAATGCCAAGGTTATCTGTAAAGCCTTTGATTATGATATAGAACGGCTCATTGCAGCTACAGGGGAAGAAATCAGTGACATAGAAGGCATTGGGCCTGTGATTGCCAAAACCTATACCGAATATTTTAAGGATGAGGAAAATCAGAGAAAGCTTCGTCATCTGCTGTCTCATCTGGAACTGGAAACTGTGAAAAAAGAGGAAAATTCCTCTCTGGAAGGCAAACAGTTCGTGATTACCGGCAGTGTAGAACACTTTGCCAACCGGGCACAGCTAAAAGAATATATTGAAGAGAGAGGCGGCAAGGTGACGGGAAGCGTAACCTCCAAAACCCATTATCTGATTAACAATGATACAACTTCCAATTCTTCCAAAAACAAAAAAGCCAAGGATTTGGGAATTCCTATACTGTCGGAGGAAGATTTTTTGAAAATGGCAGGAGAGTGACAGGGCATGATAGACAAAAACGAAATGAAAAAAAAGGGCATGAAAGGGGTAAAAACCATTATTTTTGGAAGAACCTTGATTGTGGTTTTTGCGTTTTTGGTACAGTTTGCCCTTCTGACAGCCATTTATATATGGCTGCGGGAGTACAGTTATATTTTTTATCTGATATTTATTGTGCTCAGCGTCAGCGTTGTGCTCCATTTGTTTAACAGCAGCGGCAGTCCGGAGTTTAAACTGGTCTGGATGCTTCCGCTGATTATTTTTCCGGTATTCGGCGCCTTATTTTACCTTTATGTGTATACACAACTGGGAACGAAAATGCTGTTTCGGAGACTGCGCTTTCTCTCCGGGTATACAAAGCAGTACGTACCACAGAATATGCAGGTAAAGGCCCGGCTGAAAGAGCGGAATCCGCAGATGGGGCATTTTGCAGATTACATGGAGGAATATGACAACTCACCGGTCTATGATCACACGCAGGTTACCTATTATCCTCTTGGGGATGACCAGTTTGTAGATATGCTGGAGGAACTGAAAAAGGCAGAGAAATTTATTTTTCTGGAGTTTTTCATTGTGGAAGAAGGGGAAATGTGGAACAGTATTCTGGATATTCTAAAGGAAAAGGCGAAAGCAGGCGTAGAAGTCAGAGTCATGTATGACGGTATGTGCGTGTTGGCTCTGCTGCCTTACTTTTATCCAAAGGTTTTGCAGGCTCAGGGAATCCAGTGTAAGATGTTTGCCCCTATCCGTCCTGTTTTTTCCACTTATTACAACAACAGAGATCACAGGAAAATCATGGTAATTGACGGAAAAGTTGCTTTTACAGGAGGAACGAATCTGGCTGACGAATATATCAACCGCAAAGTACGCTTCGGACACTGGAAGGATACGGCTGTGCGGCTGAAGGGGAAGGCAGCGGAGCGTTTTACTTATATGTTTCTGGAAATGTGGAACGTTACCGAGATGAAGGAAGAACATTATTTGCGTTATAAGACTCCGGAAAATTTTTCCATGCCCAATGACGGTTTTGTGATACCTTATGAAGTAAGCCCTTATGGAAAAGAGCGAGTGGGTAAAAAAGTTTATCTGGATATTTTAAACACAGCCGAGAAATATGTACATATTATGACGCCGTACCTGATATTGGATTACGAAATGATAATGGCTCTGACCTATGCGGCAAAAAGGGGCATTGACGTGGCTATTATTATGCCTCATATACCAGATAAAATATATGCCTTCGCAGTGGCGAAAACGTATTACAATGAACTTTTGGACGCAGGTGTGAAGATTTACGAATACGAGCCGGGATTTGTACATGCCAAGGTATTTGTTTCTGATGACACAAAGGCCGTGGTGGGAACCATCAATCTGGATTACAGAAGCTTGTTCCATCATTTTGAATGTGGGGCGTTGCTGTATGAAAATTCTCAGATTGCTGCGGTAGAGGAGGATTTCCGGAATACCTTGAAAAAATGTATCAAAATTAAGGCCGGAGATTATCAGAAGCAGAAGCTGTACATGCGTGTAATCGGAAAGGTGCTTCGTATGTTTGCGCCGTTGATGTAGTTTGAAACGAAGGGTTCAGAAATATTTCAAATACAATGAAAAAATGCAGTGGAAAGGAAGAAAAAATATGCCTATTAAAATACAGAGTGATTTACCCGTAAAGGAGATTCTGGAAAAGGAAAATATTTTCGTCATGGACGAAAAAAGAGCAGTACACCAGGATATCCGTCCCATTCAGATTTTAATTTTAAATCTGATGCCCTTAAAAGAGGAGACAGAGCTGCAGCTTTTGCGTTCTCTGTCAAATACACCGCTGCAGGTGGATGTTTCCTTTATGATGGTCAGCAGCCATACCTCGAAAAATACGGCAACCAGTCATCTGAATAAATTTTATCAGACTTTTGAAGACGTAAAGGGACACAAATACGACGGAATGATTATAACAGGGGCGCCGGTAGAGCAGATGGAGTTTGAAGAAGTGGACTACTGGGAAGAAATGAAGAAAATCATGGAATGGACGAAAACAAATGTAACTTCCACCATTTATCTTTGCTGGGCGGCTCAGGCAGGACTGTATTATCACTACGGACTGCGCAAACGGCAGATGGACCATAAGGTCTTCGGGCTTTTCAACCATAAGGTACAGAACCGGAAAATACCTCTGGTAAGAGGATTTGACGATGTTTTTCTGGCTCCTCATTCCCGTCACACAGAAGTTCCGGCAGACGATATTCACAACTGCAAAGAGCTTACCGTGTTGGCAGAATCCGAGGAGGCAGGGGTGTTCCTGGCTATGGCGAAAGAAGGACGGCAGATTTTCGTTATGGGACATCCGGAATATGACCGGGTGACTCTGGATGGAGAGTACAAACGGGATTTGGGAAAAGGACTGCCTATTGATATGCCTAAGGGATATTATCCGGGGGATAATGCAGACAATAAACCGCAGCTTTTGTGGAGGTCTCATGCCAATAATCTGTATACCAACTGGCTGAATTATTACGTCTATCAGATGACTCCATATGATTTGGAGGGAACCCCGTTTTCAAGTGGGAATCAGGAGAACTGTTAAACCCAGAAATATCGTAGAAGCAAGAGTGCAAAAAAGCATGATATCAATAGCGATGTAAAGCGGGTCAATACATATCAAAAATATTTGATTTATATATTGACAAGAAAATGAAAAAGTATTAATATAAACACATCAAAAATATTTGATGTGAGGAGTGAGGATAATGACTGATTTTTCAAAGGATGCTAAAATCTTCAAGGCTTTTTGTGATACAAAAAGGCTAACGATTTTAGATTACTTAAAAAGTGGCGAAAAATGTGCGTGTGTTCTAATTGAAAAAATGAACATAGGACAGTCAGCATTATCTTATCACATGAAGATACTTTGCGACTCTGGTATTGTTACAGCACGGCAAGACGGCAAATGGACGCATTACAGTCTTAGCAAAAGTGGAAGCGAATATGCGTCAAAACGATTGTTAGAATTAACGACACCAAATAGTGAAAATCAGTCAAACTGTTGTAAATAAAGGTCATCGAGAGGTGGCTTTTATAAAACACTTTCACATCAAAAAAAGTTGATATGTTAAAGGAGAGATTTTTTGGAAGCATTAAGTTCAATATGGTTATTTTTCCAAGACCAAATATTAGGTATGAAATGGTTGAATGATTTTATTGGTAACGGACTGTCACTGCTAGGTTTAGACCTGAACGGTCGCTTAGGCGGAAGTGTTCAATTCTTCTTGTATGATGTAATCAAGATTACCATTTTGTTATGCCTGTTGATTTTCTTTATCTCGTATATACAAAGTTATTTTCCGCCAGAACGAAGTAAGAGAATATTAGGTCGTTTTCATGGTATAAGAGCAAATATGGTATCTGTATTATTGGGAACTGTTACACCTTTTTGCTCATGTTCTTCTATCCCCTTATTTATAGGATTTACAAGTGCAGGACTGCCGCTGGGAGTAACTTTTTCTTTTTTGATTTCATCCCCTATGGTTGATTTAGGAAGTCTTGTATTGTTAATGAGTATTTTCGGCGCTAGGGTTGCTCTTGCTTATGTCATGGTTGGTCTGATAATTGCTGTGATTGGCGGTACTTTGATTGAAAAATCGCATATGGAAAGGTATGTAGAAGATTTTGTGAAAAATGCAAGCAGCGTTGACATTACCTCTCCTACCTTAAACAAAAAAGACAGAGTTCAATATGCGAAAGAACAAGTTGCAGGAACATTCAAAAAGGTATTTGCATATATTCTGATTGGCGTGGGGATAGGAGCAATGATTCATAACTGGATACCTGAAACATGGATTGAAAGTATTTTAGGAAGTAACAATCCATTTGGTGTTATTTTAGCCACACTGGTAGGAATTCCTATGTATGCTGATATTTTCGGAACAATTCCGGTTGCAGAAGCTTTGCTTGCCAAAGGTGCTGAATTAGGTACGATTTTATCCTTTATGATGGCAGTGACAACATTAAGTTTACCGTCCTTAATTATGTTAAAGAAAGCAGTAAAGCCAAAACTATTAACGTTATTTATTGCCATTTGCACATTTGGCATCATAATTGTAGGTTATCTCTTTAATTTTTTTAGTACACTATTTATGTAAAGGGAGCGAATAAAATGAAATTGTTTGGAAAGAAAAAAGAAACAAAAGCATGTTGCTGTGGTGGAAACGGCACATCACAAACTATGCGAAATGCAGAAAACAAGAAGCGTGAAAAAGGAATTAAAATACTCGGTTCGGGTTGTGCAAAATGTATGGAATTGGAAAGAGCAACCAGAACAGCATTATCTGAACTTCAGTTAAATTATGAGGTTGAACATATTACAGATTTTGCAGAAATTGCAAGTTATGGAGTGATGGCTACACCGGCATTCGTGCTTGACGGCGAAGTTATATCGTATGGAAAAGTGTTGACAGTAGAAGAAGTTAAAGTATTATTGACAAAAAAATAAAACAGTGAAAGGCAGTTATTTATATGAAAAAACCTAAAGTAGCTTTTTTGTGTGTTCATAACTCTTGCCGTAGTCAAATTGCGGAAGCATTGGGGAAACATCTTTCTTCCAATGTCTTTGAAAGTTATTCAGCAGGAACAGAAACAAAGCCACGAATCAATCAGGATGCAGTTCGCCTAATGAAAAAAATGTATCAGATAGATATGGAGAAAACACAATATTCCAAACGGTTATCTGAAATACCGCAAGCAGATATTGTGATTACCATGGGGTGCAATGTAAATTGTCCTATAATACCATGTAAATACAGAGAGGATTGGGGCTTAAATGACCCTACTGGAAAGGACGATGTTGAATTTTCAAAAACGATACACAAAATCCATTCAAATGTACTGGAGTTGGCTAAAAAAGTAGAAAGTGGACTGCTTACTTAAAGTTTGGCAATAGGATGAGTCATATCAGTACGCCAGTATGACGGAAATGCATGTTCTTTATCTGCCCTATGTAAAGAAGGAGATGAGCAGAAGCAATCCTTTTTTGTATCAAAATTACCGTCTTTTATACATCATGGTGTTTTAAAAAGACTTTTATAGTATAATCAGATTGTAGTATGCATTATGCTCAAAAAGTTGAAAGAAGGGATTTCATGAAAGTGGAAAAAAGCAAAGGGGATAAGCTGGCAGATATTTTTTGTATTTTGCTGCTTATCAGTCAGATGTTATATGTGCTGGTATCCTGGGGAAAGTTTCCGGATACCATACCGGCACATTACAATGCTGTTGGAGAAATAGACCGTTGGGGTGGAAAAGGGGAAATTCTGATAGAGCCGGCGCTGTCCTGCCTGCTTTATCTTTTTCTGCGAGTGGCAGAACGGTATCCTCAGATATGGAATACAGGGGTTACTGTGACAGAGGCCAACAGAGAAAGAGTCTATGGTGTTTTGCAGCACCTACTCAGTACCATGAAAGCAGAAACCGTTTTTATATTTACGGTTCTTACCATAAAAACAGTATCTGGAACCGCGCTATCTGTGTGGTTTTTTCCTATCACGATGGGAATGCTGTTTGGCAGTCTGTTTTTCTGGATTTGGAAGCTTGTGAAAGTAAAATAAGATATACGGTTTGATACTTGACAAGTCAATTATGGATTATTATAATGAGAATTGACTTGTCAAGAAAAAGGAGGAAATATGGAAAACCGTGTATTGGGAAGAAGTATTGCCATTCTTCATCGGCGAGAGCAAAAGTATATGATTCAGACCATGAAGGAATACGGTATTGGCTATTCCAGTTATAATTTTTTGTTTTATTTATCAGCAAATCCGGGCTGCAGCCAGAAGGAAATGTGTGAAAACATGGCAGTAGATGAAGCTTTGGCAGTGAGAATGATGAAAAAGCTTCAAGAGCAGGGATTAATTGAGAGAGAGAAATCTGTAGAAAACGGAAGATCTTATGCTATTTATCTGACTGAAAAAGGAGAAGAGATTATTCCAAGACTGCGAAATGCCCTTGCCGGATGGTGGACACAGGTTTTATCCATACTGTCTGAGGAGGAACAGCAGAGGATGATAAGCGGTGTGGAAAAAATGGCACAGCAGTCTCGGGAAGTTCTGCAAAATGCAAAAGAACGGAAAGCAGAAAATACCATAAAAATGCAGGAGGAAGGAAAAAGAACAGATGGGAGAAAAACAGAATAATCCATTGGGGACAGAAGCTATAGGAAGTTTGCTTGCCAGATTTGCCGTTCCCAGTATTATCGCTATGCTGGTAAGCTCGCTGTATAACATTGTGGACCAGTTTTTTATAGGCAGAAGCGTGGGAATGCTGGGAAATGCAGCGACAAATGTGGCTTTTCCTTTGAGCATTACCTGTACGGCGCTGGCGCTTTTATGCGGCATCGGAGGCGCAGCAAATTTTAACCTTTCTATGGGACGGAATGAAAAGGAGAAGGCAGTGAAATTTGCCGGAGGTGCTATTGGCATGATGCTGACGTTGGGAATTTTGCTGTGCATACTTGTCCGGATATTTCTGGAGCCTATGATGCGGGCTTTCGGAGCTACGGACCAGATTTTGGATTATGCGCTGACGTATACGGGAATTACCTCTCTGGGATTTCCGTTTTTGATTGTTACGACAGGGGGCAGCAATCTTATCCGGGCAGACGGCAGTCCTAAATTTTCTATGATTTGTACTCTGACAGGAGCAATTATCAATACGATTTTAGACCCGTTATTTATTTTCGTATTGGATATGGGGATGGCAGGTGCAGCCTGGGCAACGATTATCGGACAGATTGCTTCGGGAATTATGGTATTGATATATTTTTCCAGATTTAAAACCGTGCATATTCCCCTGAAAACCCTGATTCCCTCTAAATCGGCCTGGATTCCTGTTATTTCTCTGGGAGTTGCACCCTTTTGCAATCAGCTTGCTATGATGATTGTGCAGATTGTCATGAATAATACATTGACGCATTATGGAGGACAATCTTCTTACGGAAGCGATATTCCACTGGCCTGTGCAGGAATTATTTCTAAGGTGGGTATGATTTTCTTTGCTATTGTCATCGGAATTTCCCAGGGAATCCAGCCGATTATCAGTTATAATTACGGCGCCGGAAATTATGAACGCGTCAAGCAGACCTATAAAAAGGCGGTGACAGCTGCTTTGGGAATTTCGATGGTGGCCTTTTTGCTTTTTCAACTGGCGCCAAGGCAGATTATTGGAATTTTCGGTTCTGGAAGTGAGGAATATTTTCTGTTTGCAGAAAAATTTTTCCGGATTTATATGTTTTTTACCTTTATTAACGGAATTCATCCTATTACGGCAAACACCTTTACGTCTATTGGAAAGGCAGGAAAAGGCGTTTTTTTGTCCCTTACCAGACAGATTATCTTTTTGCTGCCACTGCTGATTATCCTTCCCGTATTTGTGGGGATTGAAGGTGTTATGTTTTCTGCGCCTGTGGCGGACGGCATTGCTGCATTGTTGTGTATTTTCTTTATTACGAAAGAATTTAAGCATATGGGAACTGTGGCTGGAACCGTGTGATAAAAGATTTTCAGGTATACAAGAAACCTGTGGGGAAACGAAAGTGTGTCGCATTTTTCCCCACGGGTTTGTTTATTATTCCGATATTTTCATGAATGGAAGTTCATGCTATAATGTAAAAAAGCATTATTTTCTTAAAATCATCTATACGCAGAGCATACTTTTGTTTTGCAGGTCTTATTACAATTCTGTTTTCGGAAAATTCATGCTTTCATCCAACAGCAAGCAGGAGATTCCGAAAAGCGAATCTCCAGAAAATAAAAAAGAGGAGGATTCGTATGAAATTGCAACCAGAAGCTGCAAAAAAGGGCAGTGAGCAGTTGTTACAATGGCATCCTGCATTTTTTGCAGGCCTTCAGATTGAATTTGGGAATGAGGCAAAGTATCTGCAGTTTGAGCAGGAACATCAGCTGGGAACAAAGCCTATGTCCATTGACGTTCTGATAAAAAAAGATAGAAACCGAAGTATTCATAAGAATATTGGAAGAATTTTTCGGGAACACAATATTATAGAATATAAAGGACCGGGAGACTATTTGAGTGTAGATGATTTTTACAAGGTGTATGGCTATGCCTGCTTTTATAAGGCGGATGCGACCAGAGTCAATGAAGTCAGAATAGAAGAATTAACGATTTCCTTAATCAGTGAGGGCTATCCTAGAAAACTCCTAAAGCATTTACAGGAGGACAAAGGGCTGCAGGTCATAAAAAAGGAAGAGGGAATTTACTATATAACGGGAGATAAAATTCCTATGCAGTTGATTGTCACTGGAAAATTGTCGGCAAAAGAGAATTTATGGCTGCGAAATCTCACCAATCATTTGGAGGGAAGACAGGCAGCCAGGGAATTGTTGGAAGACTACAAAAATCATGATAAGAATCCACTGTATAAGTCTGTTATGAATATTATTGTACGCGCGAATAAAAAGGAATTTCAGGAGGTAAAAGATATGTGTGAGGCATTAGAAGAATTGATGCACGATGAACTGGAGGAGAGAAGACGGCTGGGAATGCAACAGGGAATACAACAGGGAATACAGCAGGGCGAAAACAGAGTAAATGATTTGAATATGCGTTTATCCAAACTGGGAAGGACAGATGATATTCTGAAAGCTGCAGCGGACAAGGGGTACCAGAGAAAACTGTTCCAGGAATTCGGTCTGTAAGGTGGAGTGTTTGACTGCAATATTCAGGTGCCTGAATTGTAAAAAGGTGCTGTCTCCCGGGAAACAGCACCTTTTTACTCTAAGCCATATATTTTTTCAAAGTAGCTCTTACTGCGCCTTTTCCGGCGATTTCTTCTAAGAACATTTCTTCAATTCTTTCACCGATTCCAGCTTTGTATAAGTCAATACCGAAGATGTTTTCATTGGAAAGAATGGATTTTAACTGTCCGTTGTAGGAAGCAGGATTTCCAACTTCAATTCCGTCCAGAGCTTTTGTCAGTTCTTCCAGCATGGGGTCAGCGGAACGTTCAAAAGTATTTCCTTCATCATCTACACCCAGAAGATATCTGCACCAGCCTGCGATAGCCAGAGGAATTGCAGTTAATTTCTTTGCATCTCCGTACTGAGCCACATAGGACTTGATAGTTTCACCGTAGCGGATACCAACTTTCTGTGAAGTATCGGTTGCAATACGCTGTGGTGTGTCAGGCATAAACGGGTTCGGAATACGAACATTGATGACTTCGTTTACAAAATCAGCAGGAGAGAGGATACCAGGGTCTGTTACAACCGGCATGCCTTCTACAGGACCGATTTCGTGAACCAGCTTGTTTAACTGTTCGTCTTTCATTTCATCTGCAATGAGAGTGTAGCCTAATACACAGCCGTATACAGCCAGAGCCGTGTGCAGTGGATTCAGGCAGGTAGTAACTTTCATACGCTCTACTTTGTTTACCGTATCGCGGTCTGTAAGGTAGACGCCTGCTTTTTCCAGAGCTGGTCTTCCATTGGGGAATTTGTCTTCAATTACCAGGTACTGTGGTCCTTCTGCATTTACGAAAGGTGCAATGTAAGTTCTCTTGGAAGTAATGACAGGGGCGATTTCTTCTACGCCTGCTTTTTCCAAGTCTGCACATACAGAATCTGCTGGTCTTGGTGTGATTTTATCAATCATGGACCATGGGAAGGAAACCTGTTTTTCGTCAGACAGGTATGCTACAAAGCCTTCTTCTACAAAGCCTTTTGCAGCCCATTCTTTTGCCATAGTTAAGATGGAATTCTGCAGTTTTTCACCGTTGTGAGAGCAGTTATCCATGGAAACAACAGCCAGAGGCGCTTTGTTTGCTTTGTAACGCTCATTTAACAGCGCACATACAACAGCCATAGCAGAACCTGCTTTTTCAGGACCGTTGTCAATATCTGCCTGAATGAATGGGAAGAAGTTTCCGTCAGCGCCCTTTAAAGCATATCCTTTTTCTGTGATAGTAAAGGATATCATCTGCAGCACTGGATTTACAAAAATTTCTTTCAAACGATTCCATTCTTCCGGAACATTAGACTGTGCTTTGATAGCTTCTGTAAGAGAACCAAGCACTTTTTTATCTGTAGAGCCGTCTGCTTTTAAAGTAACGGCCAGTACCAGATTGTCGTATGGTTTGTAGATTTTATCTACTACGTCAAAGTCAAAAGTTTCCACGCAGGTAATACCTTTGTCGGCTTCTCCCTTTGCAAGAAGTGTGTCAGCCAGTCCGCCGATGAAAATACGGAAGATGTTTCCTGCACCAAAGTGTACCCATGTAGGCGCGTTCTTTGTGTTCGCTACAACTTTTTCTACATCATAGGAAGGGAGAGCAATCCCTGCTGCTTCCCATTCCTGTGTATTTTTCAGACCTTCTAAAGTTAATTTCATGATTTTTTCCCTTTCTTATTTGGATTCTTTGCAGGCTGCTTCCCATAAGCCGCACAGGTAAGCGGCACCAAGAGCGCGGTCATATAAGCCGTATCCGGGCATTGCTTTTTCGCCCCAAATCATACGTCCGTGGTCTGGGCGGATTGGTCCGTCAAAACCTGTGTCATGAAGGGCTTTCATAACTTTGTACATATCAAAGGTTCCGTCCGCGCTTAAGTGAGCGCTTTCTTCGAAGTCACGCATACCATCGTTGAAACGAAGGTTTCTTACATGTGCAAAGTGGATTCTGCCTTTTAACATGTGGATAGTGTCGATTAAATCGTTGTTCAGGTTTGTTCCGTAAGAGCCCATGCAGAAAGTAACACCGTTGTGTTTGTTTGGAACCATGTCCATCATACGTTTCAGTTTTGCCTGAGAAGAGATAATACGAGGCAGTCCGAATACGCTCCAGGATGGGTCATCCGGGTGAATAGCCATGTTGATGTCATATTTGTCACATACCGGCATAATCGCTTCCAGGAAATATTTCAGGTTGTCAAATAATTTGTCTTCGTCAATGTCTTTGTAAAGTTCAAAGAGTTCTTTTACTTTTTCCATACGTTCCGGTTCCCAGCCAGGCATTACGGTTCCGTTCATATTGTCTTTGATGGAATCGAACATGTTGTCTGGGTCCATTTTGTCTACCGTGTCCTGATTGTAAGCAAGAACAGTAGTTCCGTCTTCTCTCATTCTGGCCAGTTCTGTTCTTGTCCAGTCAAATACGGGCATGAAGTTGTAACATACCATATGAATATCTGCTTTTCCGAGATTTTCCAGTGTTTCAATGTAAGCGGCAATGTCTTTATCTCTTTCCGGTGCACCTGTCTTGATAGCATCGCTTACGTTTACACTTTCGATACCTGCAAGGTGAAGCCCTGCATCTTCTACTTCTTTTTTCATTGCCAGAATTTCTTCCAGTGTCCATACTTCTCCAGGCAATTTGTCATAAAGAGTTGTGATGATTCCTTTTACATAGCAGCTCTGCTTAATCTGCTCCAGAGTTACAGTGTCGTGTCCTGTGCCGTACCAGCGCATTGTCATTTCCATAGTCAAGTTCCTCGCTTTCGCATGTATTTTTTATAGTTATTATTATAGATTATCCGAAAAAAATTCCTATTGATAAGATTGTTGTATATATTGTAAAAGTTGCGGTTTTGTATTAAAATAGGTGCATAAAGAAGAGAGGAGTGTGCCTCATTATGAAAAAAAACTATAAGACAGAATTTTTAAAACGCCAATATATGTTGTCCAGAGATTATGAAATTTATTATTACAGCGACAGTCATTTGGGCAATGTGGACAGCCATATACATAAATATTATGAAATGTATTTTTTCCTGGAAGGCAGTGTGTCTATTCTGATTCGCGATAAGCTGTACAGACTGGAGCCGGGAGATGTGGTTATTCTGCCGCCGGGAATTCCCCATAAAGCAGTGATTCACGACCAGGAACATCCTTACAGCCGCTTTGTATTCTGGATTAGTGTGGAATATTATCAGCGTTTGCGGCAGATGTCAGAGGATTATTATTATCTGGTTCAGCGTGCAGCGGAAAAGAAGCAGTATGTGTATCACAACAGCACAGTGGAATTTTCCGGTATCCAGTCTAAAATATTTCATCTGATGGAGGAGATTCATGCAGAGCGCTATGGAAAAGAAGCGCGGATTTTCATCAATATCTGTGATTTGCTTCTCCATTTGAATCGTATGGCCTATGAAAAAAACAACCCGGGGAAAATAAAGGAGGACCAGAACCTTTACCGGAATATTCTGCAGTACATTGACGACCATCTGGAACAGGATTTGTCATTAGAGTATCTGGCCGGAGAGTTTTATGTGAGTAAATATCATATTGCCCATATTTTTAAAGAAAATACAGGAATTTCGATTCACCAGTATATTATGAAAAAACGTCTGGCTGCTTGTCAGAACGCTATTTTGGGAAACATCAGTATCAGCCGGGCCTATCTGATGTTTGGTTTTAAGGATTATTCCAGTTTTTACCGGGCTTTTAAAAAAGAGTTTGGGATTTCGCCAAAAGAATACAAAGACTTGAAAATACAGATAGGAATGAAAGAAGAAAAACTGCCGCATTAAGTTGCTTTTGCTTCATGCGGCAGCTTCGGGAAGTTTAGTTGTCTTCCTCGGTCATAGTGTAAACCTGACGTTTTCTTGCCATTTCATCGCTTGCAAGATATTCGTCGTAAGTGGTAATTTTGTCAATTAATACGCCGTTTGGAAGAATTTCCATAATACGGTTTGCAGTGGTCTGTACAATCTGGTGGTCGTGAGAGGCAAAGAGAATCACACCTGGGAATTTCATCATACCGTTGTTTAAGGCTGTGATGGATTCCATATCCAGATGGTTGGTAGGTTCATCGAAAATCAGAATGTTTGCCCCGGAAATCATCATTTTGGACAACAGACATCTTACCTTTTCCCCACCGGAGAGTACCCGGACTTTTTTCACACCGTCTTCTCCGGGGAAGAGCATACGGCCAAGGAAACCACGGACATAAGTGGCGTCCTTGATTTCAGAATATCCGGTGAGCCAGTCTGCAATGGTTAAATCATTGTCAAATTCTTTGGTGCTGTCTTTTGGGAAATAGGCCTGTGTGGTGGTAACGCCCCATTTGTAAGTACCTTCATCCGGTTCCATTTCTCCCGTTAAAATCTGGAACAGAACAGTTTTGGCGCGTTCATTGCCGCCTACAAAAGCCACTTTATCCTCACGTCCCAAAGTGAAGGTCAGGTTATCCAGAATTTTTACACCGTCAATGGTTTTGGACAGACCTTCTACCATAAGTACTTCGTTTCCGATTTCGCGGTTTGGACGGAAGTCGATATAAGGATATTTACGGCTGGAAGGACGCATGTCGTCTAACTGAATTTTTTCCAGCGCACGTTTTCTGGAAGTCGCCTGCTTGGATTTGGAAGCATTGGCGGAGAAACGGGAAATAAATTCCTGCAGTTCCTTAATTTTTTCCTCTTTCTTACGGTTGGCTTCTTTCATCTGTTTGATGAGAAGCTGGCTGGATTCATACCAGAAATCATAGTTTCCGGCATAAAGCTGGATTTTGCCGTAGTCAATATCAGCAGTATGGGTACAGACTTTGTTTAAGAAATAACGGTCATGGGATACCACGATGACCGTATTTTCAAAGTTAATCAAAAATTCTTCCAGCCATTCGATAGCGTCTAAATCCAAATGGTTCGTAGGCTCGTCCAGAAGCAGAATGTCAGGGTTTCCAAACAGGGCCTGTGCCAGAAGAACTTTCACCTTTTCACTGCCTTTTAAGTCAGCCATAAGGGCATAGTGTAAATCAGTGTCAATGCCCAGTCCGTTTAAGAGCATAGCGGCGTCAGATTCTGCTTCCCAGCCGTTCATTTCTGCAAATTCGCCTTCCAGTTCACTGGCCCGGATGCCGTCTTCGTCTGTGAAATCTTCTTTTGCGTAAATGGCTTCTTTTTCCTTCATGATGTCATACAGACGCTGATTTCCCATAATAACTGTGTCAAGGACAGTGAAAGAGTCGTATTTGAAGTGGTCCTGCTGCAGGAAGGAGAGACGCTGTCCCGGTGTAATGGTAATATTCCCGTTCGTGGTTTCCAGCTGTCCGGAAAGGATTTTTAAGAATGTGGATTTTCCGGCTCCGTTGGCACCAATAAGACCATAGCAGTTTCCTTCTGTAAATTTAATATTGACATCTTCAAACAGTGCTTTCTTACCGATTCGTAATGTGACATTATTTGCTGCAATCATGTTTTATTCATACCTCACTTAATCAAAAACAATTTTAATGCGTAATCTCTTTTATTTTACCGTAAAACCTGGATTTTGCAAGTGTTTCTTGCGAAAAATACTTGATAAATACAGTACAGATAGTTATAATTACATTTATATTAGGAAGTTAACAACAAAAGAAGGGGAAATATCATGCTGATTACGAGAGAATGTGACTATGGCGTAAGGATTGTCCGTGCCCTGGCAAATGGTGAAAAGATGTGTGTCAACCAGGTATGTGACCAGGAGGGGCTTACACCGGCGTTCGTATATAAAATACTGAAAAAACTGGAAAAAAAGGAAATTGTAAAGTCTTTTCGGGGAAGCAACGGCGGCTATGCGCTGAAGCGGTCCATAGAGGAGCTGACGCTTCTGGATATTTATCTGGCGGTAGAGCCGGACTTTTATATGATAGAATGTATGAATCCCAAGAAGCCCTGTGTACACAATCAGGAGGACTGTGGCTGCAGGGTGCACAGGGAATTGGAAAGAATACAGGGTGTTTTGCTGCGGGAATTGTCTGCAAAATCTATTGCGGAAATTATGGCAGGGGAAGTTTCAGAAGAAAAATAAGCCAAAAGCAGGAGAGGGCATGTTTTTTTGGGAAAACATTTGATTTTCTTATGTTTTACAAATGGACATGCACTTGAAATCGTGCTATAATTTCTTATAGACTTCGTGAGCGAAGTGGAATATTGTTAAAAAAACAACAATTTTCAAGGAGGAAAAAAATCAAATGGCTAGAAAGATGAAAACCATGGATGGTAACCATGCAGCAGCTCATGCTTCATATGCTTATTCAGATGTTGCGGCTATCTATCCGATTACCCCTTCATCCGTAATGGCAGAAGCTACAGATGAGTGGGCAACACAGGGAAGAAAGAACATTTTCGGACAGGAAGTACAGGTTACAGAAATGCAGTCTGAAGCTGGTGCTGCTGGTGCAGTTCACGGCTCTTTGGCAGCAGGTGCCCTGACTACTACATATACAGCATCTCAGGGTCTTCTGTTGATGATTCCAAACCTTTACAAAATCGCTGGTGAGCAGTTACCGGGCGTTATCAACGTATCTGCTCGTGCTTTAGCAAGCCATGCACTGTCTATCTTCGGAGACCACTCTGATGTTTATGCATGCCGTCAGACAGGCTGCGCTATGTTATGTGAATCTTCTGTACAGGAAGTTATGGACTTAACACCGGTTGCTCATTGCTCCGCAATCAAAGGGAAAGTTCCATTCATTAACTTCTTCGACGGATTCCGTACATCTCATGAAATCCAGAAGATTGAAACATGGGATTACGAAGATTTAAAAGACATGGTAGATATGGACGCTGTTGACGCATTCCGTAAACACGCTTTAAATCCAAATCACCCATGCCAGAGAGGTTCTGCTCAGAACCCGGATATCTTCTTCCAGGCAAGAGAAGCATGTAACCCATACTATGATGCATTACCTGCATTAGTACAGGAATACATGGACAAAGTAAACGAAAAAATCGGTACAAACTATAAATTATTCAACTACTACGGTGCTGAAGATGCTGAACACGTAATCATCGCTATGGGTTCTGCTTGTGAAACAATTGAAGAAACCATCGATTACTTAATGGCAGCAGGCAAAAAAGTTGGTCTTGTTACAGTTCGTCTTTACAGACCATTCTGCGCGGAAGCATTAGTAAACGCTATTCCGGATTCTGTAAAACAGATTTCTGTATTAGACAGAACAAAAGAACCAGGTGCTCTTGGTGAACCATTATACTTAGACGTTGTTGCTGCATTAAAAGGCACAAAATTCAACGATACACCAATCTTCAGCGGACGTTACGGATTAGGTTCCAAAGATACAACACCGGCTCAGATTGTTGCTGTATACGAAAACACAACAAAAGAAAAATTCACAATCGGTATTGTGGATGATGTTACAAACTTATCTCTGGAAGTTGGCGCTCCTCTTGTTACTACACCGGAAGGAACTATCAACTGCAAATTCTGGGGATTAGGAGCTGACGGTACTGTTGGTGCGAACAAAAACTCCATCAAGATTATCGGTGACAACACAGATATGTATGCACAGGCATACTTTGATTATGACTCTAAAAAATCCGGTGGTGTTACAATGTCTCACCTTCGTTTTGGTAAGAGCCCAATCAAATCCACATATCTGATTAGACAGGCAAACTTTGTTGCATGTCACAACCCGTCTTATGTGAACAAATACAATATGGTTCAGGAATTAGTGGACGGCGGTACATTCTTATTAAACTGCCCATGGGATATGGAAGGCCTTGAAAAACACTTGCCGGGACAGGTAAAAGCATTTATTGCCAACCACAATATCAAATTCTATGTAATTGACGGTATTAAGATTGGTAAAGAAATCGGACTTGGCGGACGTATCAACACAGTTCTTCAGTCTGCATTCTTCAAACTGGCTAACATCATTCCGGAAGATCATGCTATCGAATTAATGAAAGCTGCTGCAAAAGCAACTTACGGAAGAAAAGGTGACGCTATCGTTCAGATGAACTATGACGCTATCGATGCAGGTGCAAAACAGGTTGTTGAAGTTCAGGTTCCGGAAAGCTGGAAAGACTGCGTTGATGAAGGTCTGTTTATGGCACATGCAGAAGGCGGACGCGGCGACGTTGTTGATTTCGTAAACAACATCCAGGCAAAAGTAAATGCTCAGGAAGGTAATACATTACCTGTATCTGCATTCAAAGATTACGTTGACGGTACTACCCCATCTGGTTCTTCTGCATTTGAAAAACGTGGTATTGCAGTGGATATCCCTGTATGGCAGCCGGAAAACTGTATCCAGTGTAACCGTTGTGCATATGTATGTCCTCATGCTGTTATCCGTCCGGTTGCTATGACTGACGAAGAAGTAGCAGCAGCTCCGGAAGGAATGAGAACATTGCCTATGACAGGTATGGCTGATTACAAATTCGTTATGACTGTATCTGCTTACGACTGTACAGGATGTGGTTCTTGTGCTAATGTCTGCCCAGGTAAGAAGGGTGCAAAAGCGCTTGTTATGGCAAACATGGAAGCAAATGCAGGCGAGCAGAAATTCTTCGATTACGGTGTAACATTACCGGTTAAAGAAGATGTTATCGCTAAATTCAAAGAAAATACAGTAAAAGGTTCTCAGTTCAAACAGCCGTTACTTGAGTTCTCAGGAGCTTGTGCAGGTTGTGGAGAAACACCTTACGCTAAATTAATCACACAGTTATTTGGTGACAGAATGTACATTGCTAACGCAACAGGCTGTTCCTCTATCTGGGGTAACTCCTCACCATCTACACCATACACTGTAAACGCAAAAGGACAGGGTCCTGCATGGTCTAACTCTCTGTTCGAAGATAACGCTGAATTCGGATACGGTATGTTATTAGCTCAGAAAGCTATCCGTGGCGGATTAAAAGAAAAAGTTGAGTCTGTAATGGCTTACGAAGGATCTTCTGAAGAAGTAAAAGCTGCTTGTCAGGAATGGTTAGATACATTCGGAAGCGGAATTACAAACGGTGCAGCTACAGATAAATTAGTTGCAGCATTAGAAGGTGTTGATTGTGACGTATGCAAAGACATCGTTAAGAACAAAGACTTCTTAGCTAAGAAATCCCAGTGGATCTTCGGTGGTGACGGTTGGGCATACGACATCGGTTTTGGTGGCGTTGACCACGTATTAGCTTCCGGACAGGATATCAACGTTATGGTATTCGATACAGAAGTTTACTCCAACACAGGTGGACAGTCTTCTAAATCTACACCGACAGGTGCTATCGCACAGTTCGCAGCAGGCGGTAAAGAAGTGAAGAAGAAAGATATGGCTTCTATCGCTATGAGCTATGGTTATGTATACGTTGCTCAGATTGCTATGGGTGCAGACTTCAACCAGACTGTAAAAGCAATTGCTGAAGCGGAGGCATATCCGGGACCATCTCTGATTATTGCTTACGCTCCATGTATCAACCATGGTATCAAGAAAGGTATGAGCAAAGCTCAGACAGAAGAAGAATTAGCAGTTAAATGTGGATACTGGCACAACTTCCGCTTCAACCCAGCAGCAGAAAACAAATTCTCTCTGGATTCTAAAGCACCAGCAGCAGAAGGATACCAGGAATTCTTAGACGGAGAAGTTCGCTACAATTCTCTGAAACGTTCTAATCCGGAAAAAGCAGCTAGACTGTTTGCTAAGAATGAGTCTGAAGCTAAGGAAAGATACGAATATCTGAACAAACTGGTTACTCTGTACGGAAAAACAGAAGAGTAATTCCATTAACTGAAATGTTATAAATGTGTCCAAACGGTTGAAAGGACTCCCTCCCGCAGGCGACTGCGGGGAGGGAGTCCTTTTTGATGTGGACTTTAGTCTGTTTCGCCCATTGGAGTTTTTCGTTGATCCGAAAAATGGAGATGGGCGAAACAATAATCCACCCGCTATGCGGGTGCGCGTCGATTGTTATACAAAAAAATT
>NZ_JBBEWO010000019.1:0-61901 GCF_038739805.1 Blautia acetica
TTTCCTCCATTGTGCAATATTCCCCACTGCTGCCTCCCGTAGGAGTCTGGGCCGTGTCTCAGTCCCAATGTGGCCGGTCACCCTCTCAGGTCGGCTACTGATCGTCGGCTTGGTGGGCCATTACCCCGCCAACTACCTAATCAGACGCGGGTCCATCTCATACCACCGGAGTTTTTCACACCGGACCATGCGGCCCTGTGCGCTTATGCGGCATTAGCAGCCATTTCTAACTGTTATTCCCCTGTATGAGGCAGGTTACCCACGCGTTACTCACCCGTCCGCCGCTCAGTCAAATGCCAAATCCTCCGAAGAGTCAATGGCAAGTGCTTCGCTCGACTTGCATGTGTTAAGCACGCCGCCAGCGTTCATCCTGAGCCAGGATCAAACTCTCTGATAAAGTGTCTGTTCCAGTTCAAGATAACTACTTGGCTATCTATCCCTTTTACTGTTTTGGTTCGTTGAACCTAAGAATAAAATGTAAAAGAATTTTCGATTCATGTGTTCTACTGTTCAGTTATCAAGGTTCCTGTCGCTTTGACAGCTTTGATATTTTATCATATCTCTTTCAGCTTGTCAAGAACTTTTTCAAAAAGTTTTTTCAGCTATTCAGCTGAGCCGTTCTTTTTTTTCGACAGCCATACTAGATTATCACATCTGCATCGCTTTGTCAAGAACTTTTTAAAACTTTTTTATCGACCGAAGTCGTCTTTCTGTTCTTTGTGACAGCTAAATTATATTACCATTCTTTTTTCCTCCTGTCAACAGTATTTTACATTTTTTTCACCAACATCAAACACAACCGTTTCTATATCCATATCAGAAAAACAGACATGAAAGCTGCATAAGGCACTTTATAAACATAACGATACCAAAATGCAGCTCCTACAAAGCATTACTTTCTGTATAAAAGAGGATAACTTTTTCTGTCTGCTCCTGCCAAAAGAACATAAAAGACAATTCCCAGAATACCTGCTCCTGTCACACACTGCCATGCAGTCATTACCGTTCCCGTTTTCAGCACGCCGCCTATCAGCCATTGTGAGCTATACATCGAAGCCCCTAAAAAGATATTGGAAACCGAAGAAATTCTTCCTCTGTGAGATGCAGGAATTCTCCTGGTAAGATAAGGATACGACCCCAGCGTAGTCATAATTTCTCCTATCGTAAACAGAACCATGGACACATAATACATAGGAATTATCCCCTGTATGAATCTATACATAGCAAGGCTGACACTCACCAGTATCTGCCCAATCAGCAGCTTATTCACGTCACCCAGACCTGCTGCCCACTTTGTCAAAAGGGGGGTTCCGATAATCACCACAAGTCCATTCAAGCTGGTCATGAAACCAAAGTAAACTGCCCCTTTCCCACCATACAGGCTTTCCATATTCAACGGAATCAGGAAATTAAACTGTGCATAGGAAAATTCATATACCGCCCAGCAAATCAGAAAAAACAAAATCACCTTCTGTCCGGATAATATCTGCCAGGTAGACTGTCTATCCCGCGCTTTCTCATAAACATTTTCCGCTTCCTGCACCGGTGTAATATCTTTAATAAAGAGCAGAATCAAAATGGTGGACGACAGTGTGGTCAGTCCGTCAATGGCATAAGCCAGCCCCAGATGATTCTGAAACAGAATCCCCCCTATAGAAGGCGCCAGAATCAAACCCAGGTTCAGCCCCAGGTAAATCAGACTGTAGGCCTTCTCCCTGTTTTCAGTAGTGCTCAAATCCGCCACCAGGGCGTCATAAGACGGATTTTCCATGGTTTGGAATACCCCTGCCGTAAAAAACAGGAGAATCTGTGTCATGGATACGGGAAGAAACGCCGCTGTCAGATAGCAGATGACCGTCACCAAATCGCACACCACAATAAGTTTTTTCTTATTGCAATGGTCTGCCAATTTTCCTCCTATCAGATTTACCGGAAACTGTACAATTCCCATAGAAATCGTAATTTTTGCAATTTCTCCGGCATCCATCCCCAACTTATTGCTCAAAATCAACGTCAGCATAGGCCATATCATAGCCCCCATATTGGTCGCTGCCTTCCCCCAGAAAAGCACATACAGTTCCCGCCGCAAGCCTCTATACTGTCCAAACATTTTGTCAAATATCTTTTTCATATGTCTTTTCCCCTTAAATGTATTCCATAGCCTCCTTAATATTGGCTACTCCAATAAGCTTTATCTTATATTTTCCCTGTATTCCCTCCACATTGGTTTTTGGCATAATGCAGGCCGTAAAGCCCAGCTTTTGAGCTTCCCGCACCCTGGTTTCCGCCATGCTGACGCCACGAACTTCCCCCGAAAGTCCCACCTCTCCAAAGATTAAAGTTCCCTCATCTATTACCTGATTTTTATAACTGGACACAATAGAAAGTACAATGCCCAAATCAATGGCCGGCTCTCCCAGTTTCATGCCTCCTGCCAGATTCACATAAGCATCACAATCTCCCAGACGCAAACCGGCTCTTTTTTCCAACACAGCCATCAAAAGATTCACACGGTTGTAGTCAATACCCACAGAAGTCCGCCTTGGCAATCCGAAGTTGGTTCTGGTTACCAGCGCCTGAATTTCTATGAGGATGGGGCGGGTTCCCTCCACAGAACAGACCACCGTAGTTCCGGACGCATCAGTGGGACGCCCATTTAACATGGCCTGGGAAGGATTTTTCACCTCTTCCAACCCTTTTTCCTGCATTTCAAAAACCCCGATTTCATTGGTAGAACCAAAGCGGTTTTTCACTCCTCGCAAAATTCGGTAAGCAAGCTGGCGGTCTCCTTCAAAATACAAAACAGTGTCTACCATATGTTCCAGTACTCTCGGTCCTGCCACACTGCCATCCTTTGTCACATGCCCCACAATAAAGACGGAAATCCCCAGTCCCTTGGCAATCTGCATCAGAATTCCCGTGGATTCCCGAACCTGTGAAACACTGCCCGGTGCAGAAGACACCTCTTCGTTATACATGGTCTGAATGGAATCAATCACCACCGCTTCTGGCTTCAGCCGTTCAATGGTACTGCGGATAATTTCCAGATTTGTTTCACACAAAAGATAAAGATGTTCATTAAATTCTCCGATTCGCTTTGCCCTCAGCTTAATCTGACGCAGGGATTCTTCCCCGGATATATACAAGACCTTATGCTGCTGCAAAGTCAACTGCCTGCACACCTGTAAAAGCAGGGTGGACTTTCCGATACCGGGGTCACCGCCTACCAGTACCATAGAGCCGGGCACAATGCCGCCGCCTAAAACCCTGTCTAACTCCTCCATATTGGTTTTGATTCTGTCCTCTTCCCTGACCTGAATTTCGGAAAGCCGAACCGGTTCGTTTCTCTTTCCTGTCTGACCCTCCGTTCCGGAGATCCCTTTAGCGGCAGCACCTTTTCCTGCCCCAGAAACGCTCTCCTCCACAAAAGTATTCCACTCCCTGCAGCCCGGACACTGTCCCAGCCACTTTGAAGATTCATATCCACAGTTCTGACAAAAAAATACACTTTTTTTCCCTTTTGCCATATCTCTTTTCTCTTCCTCCTGTTCTGCCCACTCAAATACGGTCTGCTGCAAAAGAAAAAAGCAGAGCCGGGAAGTCACTCACCCGACTCTGCATATCGTCTTTTTTATTCTGTAAGACAATCACCACAAAGACCGACCGTTCAGACTCTTTCAATGCTCACAGAAACCTGCTCTGCCTGTTCCAGTTCCACACTGAAAGATAATTTTCCTCCCAGATTTGTCTTCATCTGTCCTGCCTCTTCCCCGTCAATGGTTACTTTATACTCTGCATCTTCTTCCAATTCCACGGTAATCTGCGCATCTTTTGGACCTTCTACAGTAAAACTCATTCCTGTTTCTTCTGTATGCAGATTCAATACAGTAGTGCCTGGTACAGATTCGTAGACAAACATTCCGTTTCGTTCCAGTTTTGTAATTTCATTATATGTTTTAACTTTGTACATATCTCCGTCATACTCAAAATCGGATAATTTTGATTTTTGTGTCAACTCATAGTTGCCAAAGCTGATTTTGCCGTTTTCTTCTGTACGAATTAATTCTTTTACCACTGACATAGTTATGTCCTCCCGCTTACGTCTTTCGTTTCTTCGATTCCTTTACAGAACCGTTCTTTTTTGTATATCAATGTTACCATAAACACACAAATTTTTCTAGTCATTCTGTACATTTACCATAAATTTTATAGTTTGTTTAGACAGTCCAATGGTAACGCTGTTACCGGCCTGAACCCGCCCCTCCAGAATTTCCTCTGCCATAGCATCTTCAATTTTGTTCTGAATGGCTCTCTTTAAAGGTCTCGCCCCATATTTCGGGTCGAAGCCTTCTTTTGCAATAAGCTCTTTCACACTGTCTCTGACTTTTACCTCTATATCCATCTGCACCTTGCAGCGGGTCACAAATTCTTTCAGAAGCAGTCCCGTGATTTTCTTGATTTCCTCTTTATTCAGCATATGGAAGACAATAATATCGTCGATTCGGTTCAGAAATTCCGGACGGAACAGACGCTTTACTTCCTCCATGACACTGTCTTTCATCTTTTTATAATCTGCTGACGCGCTGTCTGCTGCCCCGAATCCCAGCTTTTTGGGCTCTACAATGGACTGGGCGCCTGCATTGGACGTCATAATAATAATGGTTTCCTTAAAATCCACCTTTCGGCCCTGAGCGTCTGTAATATGTCCGTCGTCCAGTACCTGCAGAAGAATGTTAAACACATCCGGGTGCGCTTTCTCAATCTCATCAAAGAGCAGCACGCTGTAAGGATTCCGCCGCACTTTTTCGCTTAATTGTCCGCCTTCCTCATACCCTACATATCCCGGAGGAGAACCTATCAGTTTGGACACACTGTGTTTTTCCATGTATTCGGACATGTCCACACGAATCATAGCGTCTTCTCTGCCGAAAACCGCTTCCGCCAGTGCTTTGGAAAGTTCTGTCTTTCCCACACCCGTAGGTCCCAGAAGGAGGAAAGAACCAATGGGACGTTTTGGATCTTTTAAACCTACCCGGCCTCTTTTTACCGCTTTTGCCACGGCTCTCACTGCTTCCTCCTGACCAATCACTCGCTTATGCAGAATCGTTTCCAGCCTGGCCAGACGTTTGGATTCACCCTCTGTCAGCTTCTTCACCGGAATCTTAGTCCATTCTGCCACTACCTGTGCCACCTGGTCTTCGGTAACAACCAGCCTTTTCCGCTTACACTGTTTTTCAAAACGCTCTCTTGCCTTTTCCAGCTGTTCTTCGGTTTCTTTCTGCTCCTGCTGCAGCTGTTTTGCCAGCACAAAGTCCTGCTGCTTCACCGCTTCCTCTTTTTCCTGATACAGACTTCTGAGATGTTTCTCCATCTCCACCAGACCGTCCGGGGTTTTGTATCCGTCCAACTGCACTTTTGAGCAGGCCTCATCCAGCAAATCCAGGGCTTTATCCGGCAGAAAACGGTCATTGATATAGCGGATTCCCATAGCCACGGCTGCCTTTACCGCACTTTCTTCAATGGCAACACCGTGATGTTTTTCATAATAAGGTACCAGACCTCTCAAAATTTCCTCTGCCTCTTCTTTTGCGGGTTCCTCCACCATGACAGGCTGGAAGCGTCTCTCCAATGCCGCATCCTTTTCAATATGTTTGCGGTATTCTTCAATGGTTGTGGCGCCAATAAGCTGGATTTCGCCTCTGGAAAGAGCCGGCTTCAAAATATTGGAGGCGTCCAGCGCCCCCTCCGCACCGCCTGCACCGATTAACGTGTGCAGTTCATCCAGAAACAGCAGGATTCTTCTGTCACCGGAAACCTCTGCAATCACCCGCTTAATGCGTTCTTCAAACTCTCCCCGATACTTGGACCCTGCTACCATAGCAGACAAATCCAATATCACAATCCGCTTATCTGCCATACTTTCCGGTACCAGACCTCTGACTATCTGCTGGGCAAGCCCTTCGGTAATAGCTGTCTTTCCCACACCCGGCTCTCCAATCAGACAGGGATTGTTTTTCATCCTTCTGCTGAGAATCTGAATCATGCGGTTAATTTCCTTTTCTCTTCCCACAACAGGGTCTAACAATCCTCTTGCTGCCATTTCTGTCAAATCCCGGCCATACTGTGCCAGCATAGGTGTTGAGGATTTTTTGCTGCCTTTTAAAGAGCCTCCGAAAGAGTCCTCCTTCGTCAGCACGCCTTCTCTTCCCAGCGTTTTCATCACTTCTGCATAAAGGGCCTGGATATTGACTCCCATAGTGTGCAGAAGCCGCGCAGCCACACAATCGTATTCTTTTAACATGGCAATCAAAAGATGTTCTGTCCCCACTTCCCGGCTTTCCATCTTTTCCGCCTCTTCTCTAGCCAAAGCAAGCACCTGCCTGGCTCTGGGCGTATAGCCCTGGGGCTCTTCTAAAAGCACACCGCAGGATGGCGCTACCAGGTTTTCTGTCAGTTCCTGCAGCTTTTCTTTTGTCACACCGGCCTCTCCCAAAAGAATGCCCGCTGTAGTCTGCTCTCCTGCCAGAAGCCCTGCCAGAATGTGCTCTGTCCCAATATAATTATGACTGCAGGCTCTTGCTGTCTGTTCAGCAGTTTTCAATGCCTTCAGTGCCCATTTTGAATATTGATTCCTCATGCAAATCTCCCATTCTATTTATACTTTATACTCTTCAAAAATCTCGTCAATTAAGGCATGAACCTCTTCCCGCGTAATGTTTTTACAGCAGCCTTTTGCCAGCACTACCAGAAGATTTTCTTTCATTTCCTCCAAAGCCCGGATTTTATTCTCATCAATAGAAATCACCGCCCCTTTGCGGCGGTCAATGGTAACAAAGCCTTCCTGCCTCAAAACGGAATACGCCTTATTTACCGTATGCATATTAATCCCTACGGTATCGGCAAGCTGCCGCACGGAAGGCAGTGTTTCTCCGATTTTCAGCTGGTCTGTGGCAATGCCCATAATAATCTGGTTACAAAGCTGTACATAAATAGCTTCATCACTGTTAAAATCTATTTCTATCAGCATATTCTCACCCGCTTCCTGTTGTTATATTTAATATAGCATAGATAGCACTTCCGGTCAAATCTAATTTCTTCTCTTTACTGTTTTTTCGAGGCTATGTATCCGTACTGTTCCTTTTTCCGGATGAAATAGTAAACCGACAGCAGAACAGTCATAAATTCCGCGCTTGGCACGGCCAGCCACACACCGTCTACCCCTATCAGATACGGCAGTAGCAGAATATTCAGCACAATCATGACAAAGGTGCGGATAAAAGAAATAATGGCCGATATTTTTCCGTCCGAAAAAGCTGTGAACATGGATGATGCAAAGATATTGATTCCGGCAAAAAAGTAATTAAAAGAAAAAAGAAAAAAGCCTGTACGGGCAATTTCGTAAGTCTTGCTTCCCTTCGGGGTAAAAATTTCCACAATCATTCCCCCGGACAGAAGGGCAAAAATCGTAATCAAAACAGACGATATCCCTATAAACCAAAGACAGATTTTAAAAATCCGCTGCAACAATGCTCTGTTTTTTCTCCCGTAATTGAAACTGATAACCGGCGCAACTCCCATGGAAAATCCCATATACAGGGCATTAAACAGGAACTGACCATACAGCACAATAGTAATAGCCGCCACACCGGCTTCTCCCAAAAGCCGCATCATGACAATGTTAAAGAGAAAGGTTACCACTGCAGTAGACAAATTGGTCACCATCTCAGAGGAACCGTTAAAGCAGCTTTCTTTTAACACCAGAAAATCAAAACGCGGCTTCACCAGGTACAGGGAGTCCCTTACCCAAAGGAAATACAAAAGCCCTACCACGGCCGGAAGAAGCTGTCCGATTCCGGTGGCCCAAGCTGCGCCTGCAATTCCCATCTGCAAGGGTCCCATAAAAACATAGTCTAAAATCATATTCAAAAGACCGCCGCCTATGGTAAGCGCCAGACCAATAACCGGTTTTCCGGCAGTCACAAAAAAAGTCTGAAACAAAAGCTGCAGTACACAGGCCGGTCCCATAAATATAAGAATCCTCAGATATTCTTCACAATAAGGCATAAGCACATCTGTGGCTCCCAGCATTTTCACCAGAGGTGTCAGGAACATATTTCCTGCTATAAGAAAAAACAGTCCTACTGCAATTCCTGTGACCACAAGAAATGCAAAATCTCCTCTGGCTTCCTCCGGCCGGTGTTCTCCCAGCTTTCGGGCAATCACTGCGCTGCCGCCTGTGGCCAGCATAACTCCCACCGCTATCATCAGACTGATAACCGGATACACAATATTCACAGCAGAAAGCGCCTGGGTATTTACCAGCCTGGATACAAAAATCCCATCCACAATGGTGTAAAGGGACATAAAAACCATCATCACCATGGTTGGAAAGGCAAATTTCAGTAAAGAAAACAGCCTGAAATCTTTTGAAATTGCATTTGACATAATTCTAAAAACCCTCTCTTTTTGCATGATTCTCTGATTATAACACAGAGATTTTTTCGGTGCAAGAAATGAAAAAGGGAATACCGCCCCTGCACTGCCTGCAGCGTCATGCGGTATCCCCATTCCTTTCTTATACTTCGTCAATCGCTTTTCCGATATCGTTTCTCTTATACTTATTGGCAAACTGAATCCATTCCGTTGCCTTATACGCATTGGCTCTTGCCTCTTTCAAATCTGCACCCTTGGCGGTAACACCCAGCACACGACCGCCGTTTGTAACGATTTTACCGTCCTTTAAAGCAGTTCCTGCATGGAACACATAGTAACCGTCTTTATCTTTGAAGTTTTCCAAACCTTCAATGGGGAATCCTTTTTCGTAGGATACCGGATAGCCGTCAGAAGCCAGTACCACGCATACGGCTGCGTTGTTTTCAAACTGCAAGTCCACTTCGTCCAGTTTTCCGTCTACACAGGCTTCAAACACTTCCACAATGTCATTTTTCAGTCTCGGAATGACAACCTGCGCCTCCGGGTCACCGAAACGGGCATTGTATTCCAGCACTTTCGGACCTTTCTCTGTAAGCATTAAACCAAAGAAGATAATGCCCTTAAATTCTCTTCCCTCTGCTGCCATAGCGTCTACGGTAGCCTGATAAATATATTTTTCACAGAAATCATCTACTTCCTCTGTGTAGAAAGGACTTGGGGAGAAAGTACCCATACCGCCGGTATTTAAGCCCTCATCTCCGTCCTTTGCACGTTTGTGGTCCTGAGCGGAAGTCATGGTTTTGATCGTTTTTCCATCCACAAAGGAAAGTACCGAAACCTCACGGCCTGTCATAAACTCCTCTACCACCAGTGTATTTCCAGCAGAACCGAATTTCTTGTCCAGCATAATTTCCTTTACGCCTTCTTCTGCTTCTGCTAAAGTATTGCAGATTAAAACACCTTTTCCCAGCGCCAGACCGTCTGCCTTTAACACGATGGGAAAATCTGCCTTTTCCCGAAGATAAGCCAGCGCCTCGTCCGCACTCTGGAAATTCTCATAGGCTGCAGTAGGAATGTTATATTTTTTCATTAAATCTTTTGAAAAGGCTTTTGAACCTTCCAGAATTGCCGCATTCTTTCTCGGTCCGAATACGCGCAGCCCTTCCTTTTCAAAGACGTCTACCACACCGCCTACCAATGGGTCATCCATACCTACAACAGTTAAATCAATCTCCTTTTCTTTTGCAAAAGCTGCCAGCTTGTCAAATTCCATTGCTCCGATATTGACACATTCTGCTACTTCTGCAATTCCCGCATTTCCCGGCGCACAGTAAATTTTGTCCACTTTCGGACTTTTTGCCACCTTCCATGCAATGGCGTGTTCTCTTCCGCCGCTTCCGATAATTAATACTTTCATGTGTTCCATGCCCCTTTCACGCTTTGATACTTTTTATGCTTCACGGATTTTTACAATTCCGTCTGTAATTTCTACCTTCTGGTTGGCAATCAGGTCAATCGCCTGCGGCATAATCTGCCATTCCGCCTCTTCCATCACTCTCCTCTGCAGAGTTTCCGGTGTATCATCCTGCTGTACTTCTACTGCCTTCTGCAGAATAATGGGACCGGTATCCGTTCCCTCATCTACAAAATGCACGGTAGCGCCAGTCACCTTCGCTCCTCTTTGCAGCACACCCTCATGTACCTTCAAGCCATAGTACCCTGTTCCGCAAAAAGCAGGAATCAGAGATGGGTGAATATTGATAATTCTATTTGGATAGGCTTTTACCATCATTTCCGGAATTACCACCAGACAGCCGGCCAGCACAACCAAATCCACATGATACGACTGTATAGTCTCCAGAAGTGCCCGATTGAAAAGTTCTCTGGATTCGTAGCGTTTCGGCGATACGCACTGCGCCGGAATCCCGTGTTTTTTGGCTCTCTCCAGAGCATAAGCATTTGCGTTGTTACTGATTACCACAGACACCTGTGTATTGGTAATCTTTCCGCTGTCTATGGCGTCTAAAATTGCTTGAAGATTGGTTCCGCCGCCGGATACCAAAACCGCTATTTTCATCATTTTTGTCAGCCTCTCTCTTCGACAGGAAAAGGGCTGCACTGCGGCAACCCTGACTCCCCTTATACTTATACTAATTTTACGCCCTTTTCGCCTGCTTCGATTTTACCCACAACATATGGCGTATCTCCTGCTGCTTTGATGGCTTCCATAGTCTTATCCACATCTTTGGCATCTACAGCTACAATCATTCCAAGACCCATGTTAAAGGTATTGTACATCATAGTTTCTTCGATTTCGCCCACTTTTGCCATTAAGGTAAAGACAGGAGGAATCGGATAGCTGTCTTTTTCAATTACTGCGCACACACCGTCTTTTAACATTCTCGGTACGTTTTCATAGAAACCGCCGCCTGTGATATGGCTGCAGGCTTTTACAGCAACCCCTGCTTCTTTTACGTTCTTTAAGGCTTTTACATAGATTCTGGTAGGCGCCAGAAGAGCTTCGCCCAGTGTTTTACCCAGTTCGTCATAGTAAGTATCCAGCGATTCCTTTGTCATCTCGAACACTTTACGAACCAGAGAAAAGCCATTGCTGTGTACCCCGGAAGAAGCCATACCGATAAGCACGTCTCCATCCTTTAAGTTTTCACCGTTGATTAAGTCTCTGCGTTCTACCACACCTACTGCAAAACCAGCCAGGTCATATTCTTCTTCCGGCATAAGCCCTGGATGTTCTGCGGTTTCGCCGCCGATTAAAGCCGCCTCAGACTGCAGACATCCCTCTGCCACACCTTTTACGATTTCTGCAATTTTTTCCGGATAGTTTTTGCCGCATGCAATGTAATCCAGGAAAAACAGAGGTTCACCGCCTGCACAGGCAATATCGTTGACACACATAGCCACTGCGTCGATACCGATAGTGTCATGTTTGTCCATAAGGTAAGCTAATTTTACTTTTGTACCGCAGCCATCTGTACCGGACAGCAGCACCGGGTCTTCCATTTCTTTGATTTTCTTCAGGGAAAAAGCACCGGAAAATCCGCCTAAACCGCCAAGCACTTCCTCGCGCATGGTTTTCTTTACATGTTCTTTCATTAATTCCACTGACTTGTAACCAGCTTCAATATCTACGCCAGCTTTCTTGTAATCCATTTTTATCCTCCTCGCTTCTTTTCCGTGCTTATTTATAGTTTTTATATCCTACTTCCTGCAGTTTTGCATCTTTTGCTACAACCTGGTCTTTTAACTCTTCTTTGTAGTCTTTCAATTTCTGAAGCAGTTCTGCGTCAGAAGTAGCTAAAATCTTGGCTGCCAGAATTGCCGCATTGGCTCCTCCGTTAATTGCTACCGTCGCAACCGGAATTCCGGAAGGCATCTGTACAATGGAATACAGAGAATCTCTTCCGCCCAGTGAGGTGGTATGCATCGGAATACCGATAACCGGCATTGGGAAAATTGCAGCGCACATACCCGGAAGGTGTGCGGCCATACCTGCTCCTGCGATGATAACTTTAAATCCTTTTTCTTCTGCGGATTTGGCATATTCAAAGAATACATCCGGTTCCCTGTGTGCAGAGATGATTGTCATCTCATACTCAATCCCGAATTTTTCCAGCATGTCTGCCGCTTTGCTCATAACAGGCATATCAGAGTCACTGCCCATAACAATTCCAACTTTTGCCATGATTATTCTCCTTTATCTCTATGATTTAGAATTTCTCCATACAGCACAATTTTACATATTGTGACAGGTCTTGTCAAGCAGGAAACGGCTCATTTAATGCTTCTGTTCCGGGAAGTACAAACCTGCCGTCCTCAATAATGGAAACCCAGTCCCCATGCAGGGTCTGCACTCTTATACTGCCCAGCTCATCATAAGGTATAGTAATATCTGTATGACAGCCCAAATAAGCCTTGCTTATATCCTCTTTTCGCAGAATAGACACCTCGTTATCCCTGGCAATAATCTCTTTTCCGTCCGGATTGTAGACTGCTGTATCCTCGCTCCAACTATAGCAGGTATCCCCCACTGCAAAATGCGGCCCCATCTTTTCCGCAATGAGAATGGGAAGGAGATGGCCTATCTGATATTTCTGTGCCATGACATAAGCCGTAGTGTTGGTTCCTATGGCAAATTCCCCCAAAGGCAGGGTATCATGGTGATATAACAGATTTTCCTTTATAAAATTCTGGTTTTCCTCTTCAGAGGCAAAATTGCTGCAGCTGTAACCGGAAATTCTGCCATCCGAAAATTCCACTTTCAGATTTTTGTACTCCAGTCCGTTTAAGAACACCCTGGAAACCGCCAGCGTTCCGTTTGTACCTTTCAATACCGGGGAAGTAAAGACTTCTCCCACCGGAATGTTGACGTCTGCCACACAGTTTTCAAAGTTGGTCTGTTTTGCCGGATTTTCCAGATGATGAAGTTTTACGGTCAAATCTGTGGCATTTTGGCCTTTTCCTTTAATCTGTACGGTCTCCCCTTTGTCTAAAGCGTCAATGATATTCTGCTGAATTCTGCGGTAAAGCTGATTATCCAGGGTATTGATTTTCACTGTCTCCCGGAAAATTTCTTCAAACTGCTCTCCGATTTCCATAACCGGATAGGCAATGATAGTAAAACTTCTTTCTTCCCCTTTAATATAGCGATTTACAATCTGTCCTGCTTCGTTGTCATAAGTGACCTGCAGCTTCTGCTGATGACTGGTAAGGGTGCAGGCCTCCTTTCTTTTTCCGGGAGCAAACGGTGTTTCTCCAAAGGTTTCCATGCAGGCCGGACCGCCGTGTACAGCCGCCAGACCTTTTACCTGTTCATAAGCCACCTGCAGCACTCTCAGCTTTCTCTGGACAAACTCATGGTCCAGATACAAGGCCGCATCGTCTTTGTGATCATATTCAAACTGTGGGTTTGGAATAGCGCCGTAATACCCGATTCTGTGGTGCTGCTTCTTGTTTACGCTATGAACTGCACTCCGGTAAATCACCGGTTTTAAATCCATGGCCTTAAACTGCTCAATAGCTGCCTTTACCATACGCTCAAATCCCAGTTGGAAACGTATATTCACCGTCTTTTTCTTTGTGATGTCTTTTCCTGTCAGCACAAATCCGGTGCGGTAGCCCTCTGTGAAAGTCCGTGCCATAGCCTGAATTTCCTCTTCAGAAAGAGTATTTAAAAATTTTGCCATACCTATTTCATTTTCCGTGATATATTCCCCAAAGCGATACAGATAACGGATATCCGTCAAATCACTGCTGCAGATAATATTGGCGGCAAAATCAAGAGCCGGGTCTACCCCTTCCTGCACTCTGCGGCCCACCATTTCGTCACTGTAATCGCTGACATACCAGTAAATTGCCTCTTTTACATCTTTTGCAGAAACCTCTTCATCCTCAAAAAGATTGTATATCTGTACAAATAATTCCATTGCCACCGTCATATCAAAAAGCCTGTCTTCGTAAGCAAAGACAATCAGTCCCCGGATTTCTGTATACAAAAAACTTAAAAGCTGCCCGAATTCTTCCCCAAGAGTCTCTGCCGCCCATGTTGGATTTCCATAAGAATGTCCATAGTTTTGAGGCAGAATATCTTCATACAGCTTCTGATTATTGGCCTCCAGTTCCGGAAGTTCTGCGCCTTCCAGCCAGCCCTGCTGCAGTTTTTTGTGCAAATCCGCCACCTGCATAATAAAGGCTGCCGTTGTTTTAAAATAAGTCCCATAAGGTTCTTTTACGACTTCTTCTCCGCTGATTTCCCGGATTCTTTCTTTCATAAGAGAAAAACGTTCCATCATCCATGCATCACTCATTTTTCAAATTTCCTTTCTCCACATTTTTATCTAAAATATCCTCTACATAAGCTTTCATTGTCCGGGAGCTTTCCCCCACACGGCTGTTCCGCTTTTCCACCTGTGAACGGCGGATACCTCTTTCCCTCCAGGATTTTCCGCCTGTGGCATGATTCAGCATCAAAGGCTGCACATTGTCGCACACATGGGCAAACTTTGCCTCCGGTGTCTCGTAAGCATCAAATTCTTCCCACAGCGCACGAAATTTTTCCCCCTGGTCTTTGGGCAGCATGGCAAATATCCGGTCTGCAGCCTTTTCTTCCCGTATTCTCTGGGTCTGCTTTCCCGCCTCGTCGTAGGCATATGTATCTCCTGCGTCAATTTCCACCAAATCATGAATCAGTACCATAGTAATGACCTTCAGCAAATCCACTTCTTCGTCCGCATGTTCAGACAGAAGCACAGCCATCAGGGCCAAGTGCCAAGAATGTTCCGCATCGTTTTCCCTGCGTGTTCCGTCAGACAAATACGTCTGTCGGTTGATAAATTTCAGCTTATCCACTTCCAGCAAAAAATCCATCTGCTTTTTCAACCGCTCTTCCATATGTTTTTCCTCCTTCTCTGTGTTTTATGCAAGTCCCAGCAGAAACAGCCCCAGCCAGATAACCATAAGCACGCCGTTTCCTGCTGCTCCAATTTTGCAGAAAAGCTGGTCTCTGTTTTTCTCCGAAAAACTTTTCAGTCCCAGAATAAATCCGTAAATGGAAAGCCCTATGGCAATCAGTCCCATAGCCCCCAGATACAGACCGCCTTTCCCGTGAAATGCAAGGGAACAGATGGCTGCAATACAGAAAATCCCCAGAGAGATTCCGGCAAATACAGAAGACGTAACTCCTTTCTCGGAATGTTTTTTCTTTGCAAAATCATATTTATATCGTTTTTTCGCCATTATCCTGCTCTCCTTTTCCAATTTCTATATAGTAAATGGCTGACAGCAAAAAGCAGATAACCGATTGCTGCCCCCAGTGTATTCATCACCAAATCATCCACATCAAAGCACCCCAGCTTTGTAACCAGCTGAACGGTTTCTACGCAAAGACTTAATGTAAATCCAGAGAAAGTAATAAAGAAAAATCCTCTTGCTTCTCGGCTGATAATGGGAAGAATCAGTCCAAAGGGAATAAATCCCACCACATTGCCCAATAAATTAGCCATAACCGCCAGTGCGCCCAACTGCTTCCGGTATATCCAGAATCTTTTAATTTCCTGGAACAGCACAAGATTATAATGATACTCCCTTTCTGCAAAAGCCAGCTGTCCAAACCTTTCTGCAAAAAAGAGGAAGTATATCAGTGCAAGAATATATATTACAAACAAAACCGCCCCCGCGGCTTTTATTTTCTTCTTTACCCTTTTATTCAATTTTTCAACCTCTTATCACAACTTGCTAAATAAATAATAAGAAGGCTGAAGTATTTCATTTCCATACAACAGCCCCTTATCCTGTCCATTAAAATGTAATCTCAGATTTCCTTTTCAGAAGTCTGGCTCCGGTTACCAGCATGACAACACCTGTGGCAATCCCGGTTACCAATACAACAATCCCAGCTGCAATACTGCCTGCTGCACAGCGGGACATGGTTTTATAAATTTTTTCGTTCATCAGGAATCCTTCCTTCTTTTTTATTTGGCGCCGTACTGTTCATAGTATGCGTCAATGGCTTTCTTAATTTCATGGTCAATGACGACTCTGCCGCCACATTCTTTGTTGTACAAATGCTCAACCACTTCTTCCATAGTAACAATGGCATTGGTATCAAATCCGTAAGTATCCTTTACTTCCTCAAGCGCACTCTTTTCGCCGCCTTTTCCCACTTCCATACGGTTTAGGGAAACCATCAGACCTACGATTTCCACATCGGCTGCACCTCTTACCTTTGGAACAGTTTCTTCCATGGATTTCCCGGAGGTTGTCACATCCTCAATCATAACGACTCTGTCGCCGTCCTGCAGCTTGCTTCCCAGGAAACTTCCCTTGTCTGCACCATGGTCTTTTTCTTCCTTACGGTCTGAACAGTAACGGACTTCTTTTCCGTATAATTCGCTGTAGGCAATGGCCGTTACCACGCTGATAGGAATTCCCTTGTATGCCGGTCCAAAAAGCACATCAAAATCATCGCCATATTTGTCGTGAATAGCTTTTGCGTAATACTCACCCAGCTTTTTCAGCTGAGAACCGGTAACATAAGCCCCTGCATTCATAAAGAAAGGTGACTTTCTGCCGCTTTTCAAAGTAAATTCTCCAAATTTCAAAACATTACTTTCTACCATAAAATCAATAAATTCTGCTTTATATGCTTCCATTTTTCTTAAACCTCCGTATTTGCAGGCCTTTTGTGCCTGCTCATCAAATCTCTTCAATTTTATCACAGTTCTTCACAGAAAACAACCAGGGCAGAACCCCTCTCCTCTGGTATTCTGCCCTATCTTTCCTATTTCACAATTCCAATCAATTCCCGAATGTCTTCCACGCCATTCTCTTTCATATATCGCTCCAGTCCTTCGATAATCTCCACTGTAGCATAAGGGTTGGTGAAGTTGGCGGTTCCCACAGATACTGCTGTAGCGCCTGCCATAATAAACTCCAGCGCATCTTCTGCGTTCTGAATACCGCCCATGCCGATGATAGGAATTTTTACCGCCTGGGCCACCTGATAAACCATACGCACAGCAATGGGTTTTACACAAGGACCGGACACGCCTCCTGTTTTATTGGCCAGCGCAAATGTTCTCCGTTTCACATCAATTTTCATCCCCGTCAGAGTATTAATCAGAGAAACCCCATCTGCACCGCCGGCTTCTGCTGCTCTTGCAATCTCCGCAATATCTGTTACATTGGGAGTCAGCTTCATAATCACCGGCTGCTTTGCGATTTTCTTAATCTGCGCAGTCAGTTCTTCTACATGCCTGGGATCCTGCCCAAAAGCCAGAAAGTTGGCATTGACATTTGGACAGGAAATATTAATTTCCATCATGTCAATAGGTTCCTCTGCCAGGCGCTCTACCACTGCCAGATATTCTTCCGGCGCATGTCCGCATACATTCACAATGACTTTTGTATCAAACTGCTGCAAATAGGGAATATCTCTTTCACAGAACACATCAATGCCCGGGTTCTGCAGTCCGATAGCATTCATCATACCGCTGTGAATCTCCGCAATACGCGGTGTATCATTTCCGGACCAGGGAACATGAGCGACTCCCTTTGTCACCACTGCCCCCAGTTTATTCAAATCCACAAACTCACTGTACTCTGCACCTGAACCAAAAGTTCCCGAAGCTGTCATAACAGGATTTTTCAGTTCCACTCCCGCAAGATTTACTTTCATATTCATTACAGTTCCACCTCCGTGCTCAAAAATACAGGACCATCCTTACATATCCGCTTATTGTGCACATGGGAATGGCTGTCTTTTTCTTTGGATTTACACACACAGGCCAGACAGGCCCCAATGCCGCAGGCCATTTTCTCTTCCATGGAAATATAGCAGAGTATGCTGTTTTCCTCTGCATAATTCTTAATGGCTCTTAACATCGGAGTTGGTCCACAGGCAAAAATCACCTCTGCCTCCAGAGCATTCTCCCGGATAGCATCCATCACATTTCCCTTTGTTCCCACACTTCCATCCTCTGTAGCCACTACGAGACTGCTGTTTTCAGACAACTCCTCTTTCAGGAAAATTTCACTGTTTCTGTAACCGGCAATCACGGTCACGTCTGCATCTGCTTCTTTAGCTGTCTGAACCATTGGTGGAACACCGATACCGCCGCCCATAAGAAACACCTTTTTCCCTTTTACGACCTCCATAGGAAATCCATTTCCCAAAGGACCCATAACATCCAGGTCTTCTCCTGCTTTCATACGGGAAAATTCATCGGTGCCCTTTCCTGCAACTCTGTATACAATGCGCAGTGCGCCCTTCTCTCTGTCAATCTCACAAATACTGATAGGTCTTGGCAAAATTCTGGAATTGTCCCTGCAATACACGGAAATAAACTGTCCCGGCTTCGCTTCTTTTACAATTTCCGCCGCTTCTATCCACATACTGTAAATCTCTGTGGCAATTTTTTCCTGGCTGAGAATTCTGCCCGTCATCTTTACTTTTGCCATAATTCCGCTTTCTCCTTATTTCGCTGCTTCCAATGCACCGTTGATATCTGCCACCATTGCTTCTACGGCTGCTCTTGCTGCATCTGCAAAGTTTTCTTCTCCGAAGTTTGCGTATTTTTCCTGCTTGTAAGCTGCAATGATGCCTCTGGAGGAATTCACAATGGCACCCAGACCGTCTTCATTAAAGAAGTGTACCAAATCCTTGCCCTGTCCTCCCTGTGCACCGTAGCCCGGTACTAAGATATAAGACTTCGGCATGATTTTACGCAGAGTTTTTCCCATTTCGGGGTAAGTTGCGCCTACAACAGCCCCCACATAACTGTAGGAATCTCCCATGAAGTCTTCGCCCCACTGTGCAACTTTTTCGCCTACCAGTTCATACAGCGGTCTTCCGTCTACAAGCTGATCCTGGAAGTCGCCGCTGGAAGGATTGGAAGTCTTCACCAAAATAAACATTCCCTTTTTCTCTTCTTTGCACACATCAATAAACGGATAGATGCTGTCCGCGCCCATGTAAGGATTCAGGGTCACAAAATCTTCATCAAAAGCCGCAATTCTGTTTTTTCCCACCTGTACTTTTCCCACATGTCCGGTGGCATAAGCGGCAGACGTAGAACCGATGTCTCCTCTTTTAATATCTCCGATAACCACCAAATCTTTTTCCCTGCAGTAATCCACAGTTTTCTTAAACGCCTGCAGTCCCGGAATACCAAACTGCTCATACATGGCAATCTGCGGCTTTACAGCCGGAATCAAATCATAAGTTTTATCTACAATTTCCTTATTAAACTGCCAGATAGCTTCCGCGGCTCCTTCCAGTGTCTCTCCGAACTCCTGAAATGCCTTTTCCTGAATATGCTTTGGAATGTAGTTCAGCATAGGATCCAGGCCCACTACAATAGGTGCCTTGGTTTTCTGAATCTTTGCGGTAAGTTTGTTAATCATTGTTTATTCCTCCAAATTGTACTTTTTTCCTTTTTCTTCTCAATCCTGCTGGTATACCACTTCTCCGTCGCAGATAGTAGCCTTTACCAGCCCCTTTACCTTTCTGCCGTCAAATGGTGTATTTTTGCCCTTGGACAGAAAACTCATACTGTCAATGACATACTCTGCTTCCGGGTCAATAATGGTCACATCCGCCGGACTTCCCACTTCCAGACGTCCTCTGTCACTGCCGATAATCTGCGCTGGGTTATAACTCATTTTCTCTGCCATCTGCAGCGGTGTGATGACACCCTTATCTACCAGTTCTGTCACCGTTAATGCCACTGCTGTTTCCAGCCCAACAATGCCAAAGGGTGCCTTTGTCATGGGCTGCTGCTTTTCTTCTCTGGAATGAGGGGCATGATCTGTGCTGATAACGTCCAGAATATCTTCTTTTAAACCTTTTAAAAGAGCTTCTTTGTCTGCCTCCGTGCGAAGAGGCGGATTCATCTTGTAATTGGTATCTCCTGCCACCATATCATCTGAAGTCAGGGTAAAATGATGCGGGCATACTTCTCCTGTCACTGGCAGCTTTTCTTCCTTGGCCAGCTGAATCATGCGCACACTATCCTTTGTGGAGCAATGGCACAAATGCAGTCTTGCTCCGGTTTCCTTGGCCAGTACGATATCTCTCGCCACAATCACGTCTTCCACCGCATTGCTGATACCCGGCAGCCCCAGTTCTTTAGAATGTTTGTCTTCATTGACGCAGCCGCCGTTTACCATATTCTGGTCTTCACAGTGGGCAAACACAGGAAGATCATGCTTTGCGGCAATTTCCATGGCTTCCCGGTAAAGCTTCATATTCATGACAGACTTTCCGTCCTCGCTGATAGCCGGAATCCCAGCCTGAATCATTCCCTCGATGTCAGCCAGTTCTTCGCCTTTCTGCTGCTTTGTCACAGCACCAATCTGCAATACATGTACCGGCGCCAGTTCTTTTGCTTTATTGTGTACATACTGTACCCGGTCTGCGCAATCAATCACCGGCTTGGTATTGGGCATGGCCAGAATGGTTGTAAAGCCGCCTCTGGCTGCTGCCTTTGCTCCTGTTACAATATCTTCCTTATGGGTTAGTCCCGGGTCTCTTAAATGCACATGCAAATCAATCAATCCCGGCATGACATAACAGCCTTCTGCAAAAATCACTTTATCCGGCGTTTCCTCAGGTGTAATCGTCCCTCCTATTTCCTGAATTACACCGTCTTCCATATAAATATCTCCGACCTCATCTCTCTGGTCAGAAGGGTTTAAAATACGCCCTTTTTGAATGAGTATCTTCATAATAAAATGTATCCTTTCTTCCGCATGAAGTTTTTTGTAAAAGCCGCAAAATCCGCTTAATTATATAAATAGTAACATACACATTTTCTTTCGTCAATTACACTTTTCCCTTGACTTTTCCGGTAACAGCGAATATACTTATCATGTCAAAGGTATATTGGATATTAGTATTAAATGGTTTTAGAGAGTATGTTATCATTTTTATACATAATATTTTCTCTAAAACCATTTAACATTTTATCCAAGTAATTTATTTTTTTATGGAGGTAACATTATGAACAAGGGAACTGTAAAATGGTTCAACGCTGAAAAAGGATATGGATTTATTACAGGCGAAGACGGACAGGACGTTTTCGTACATTTCTCAGCAATCAACGGAGAAGGATTCAAATCCTTAGAAGAAGGTCAGTCTGTAACTTATGATTTAACAGAAGGCGCTCGCGGAATGCAGGCAGCTAACGTAGAAAAATTATAATTATAAATGACAAAACCGGGGCTGTCGTTTCATACGGCGGCCCTTTTCTGATATTTTCATTTCTTTTTTCGCTTTTCTTCTATTTTCCATTTTTTTCTAAAAATCAGACTGTCAGTTTGCATTTATGAACCTTTAGTTCTTTTACATTACCATTGGTTTCTGTAATGCTTTTTTCATGAACACTATACTATTGTCGATACCTGTGGTTGAAATAGGAGATTTGTTTATGGATTTTAAAGAAATGGGACAGCAAATAAAGAAAAAACGCCTGGAAAAAAACTGGCGTCAGGAAGACCTTGCAGAGCAGACAGACCTGACGGCTACCTACATCAGTTTAATCGAACGAGGTAAGAAATGTCCGACACTGGAAACGTTTATTATCATTGCCAATGCACTGGATGCTTCCGCAGACGAATTACTGGCCAGCGCTCTGAATAACGGGTATGCCCTTCGTGTGTCCACTTATCTGGAACAGCTGAAAAAACTCAGTGAAGAAAAGCAGAAAACCGTATGTGATATCGTGGAAGTGCTGCTGCGAAATGAGTAGCACTAAAAAGGCTGCTGTACAAAACCTCTCAAGGTACTTTGTACAGCAGCTTTTCTCTTCGTTCTCATTTTGCCTCATTACTCTGAGGCTTCCTCTGTCAGCCCTGTCAGATAATCTGTAATAGCCGTTACATCCATTTCGGTAGTTACCACTTCCTGCTCTGCATCCGGGTCTTCTCTTGTCACCACACCGTATGCAGAATACCCAATCCAGCCCAAAGCCACCAAACAAACAGCGCCGATAGCTAATTTTTCAAAAAACAGAGCTCTCTTCTCTCTCTTCTGAAGTTTTGCACGGTTGGCTTTCTCTTTTTTATATTTGTCTACTTTTTCCTGACTCATACCGTAAATCTCCTTTGTCCCAAACTCGTCAAATCTGTTTTTTAGTATAGCATATTTTTCCTCTGCTGCAAAGAATTATTTCTCCCCTTGACCTATTCCCCTTTTTCTGTGTATACTAATAAACAGAAAAGAGCATTTGCGGATTATAATTTTTTATAATTCGTCAATGCTTTTTCTTTTCCAAGAAGGAGGGCAAATCTATGAATCTCACACACGAAAAATCCTGGTACGCCAGGAAATGGAGTATGGACGTCCTGGTTGACATCATCGGCGGTATTTTCATTGCCGTAGGTACTTACAACTTTGCCGCAGCCGCGGAATTTCCCGTTGTGGGGCTAAACGGTATTGCCCTGATTTTCTACCATTTATTCGGCTGGCCCATCGGACGGGTAGCGCTGATACTGAACATTCCCATTGCCCTGTTCTGTTTCCGTATTCTGGGCCGGAACTTTTTTCTGCGCTCTGTTCGTACCATCCTCATTACTTCTTTTATCATGGACTATGCAGCGCCTTTGTTCCCTGTATATCAAGGCGACCGCATGCTGGCCGCCATCTGCACCGGTGTCCTTTCCGGCCTGGGCTTTGCCCTGATTTATATGAGGGACTCCTCCACCGGAGGCGCGGACTTTATCATGCTTAGCCTGAAAGCAAAAAATCCGCACCTGACACTGGGCAAAATTGCCTTTGTCATGGATACGGTAATTGTCCTTCTGGGTACTGTCATTGTTTCCAAAGATGTAGACAGCCTGATTTATGGTATGATTATCAGTTTTCTGCTTTCTGTGGTGGTAGATAAAGTCATGTACGGCATTGATGCCGGAAAAATGACGCTGATTGTCACGGATTATGCAAAAGAAGTAGCAGAGAAAATCGACCAGGTCAGCGGCAGGGGCTGTACCTTCCTGAAAGCGGAAGGCAGCTTTGCCAGAGATAAAAAAGATGTGGTTTTGTGCGCCTGCAACAATAAACAGATGTATATTATCCGCACAGCCATAAAAGAAGTCGACCCCAACGCTTTCATTATCATCATGGAATCCAATGAAGTGCTGGGGGAAGGATTTAAGGCGCATTAAAGGCAGAGTCCGGATATTTGATCTGCACCAGTGTCAGCCCTCTGGCAGGAGCCGTAGGGCCGGCAGCTTTCCGGTCTTTCGCCTCTAAGATTGCGCGCATATGCGCCGGCGGATATGCCCCGCCGCCTATTTCCATTAAAGTTCCGGCAATGATACGCACCATATTGTAGAGGAATCCGTTTCCCCGAATGCGTATGGTAATCTTATCCGCTTCTTTTGTAATATCCAATGCATGAATGCACCGCACGGTAGTTTTCACCTGGGCGCCGGCGCCGCAAAAACTCTTAAAATCATGTTCTCCCAGAAGATAACCCCCTGCCTCCTGCATTTTTTCAATATCCAGGGGCACATAGGTAAAATGAGAATAAAAACGCTCCGTGGGAATGGGAAAACGGCGATTTAAAATCTGGTATTCATATGTCTTTTCGCTTTCCACATATCTGGGATGAAAGGTTTCCGGCACTTCTCTTGACTCCTGAATACGAATATCCTCCGGCAGCCTCTGGTTTAAGGCAAAGGAGAATTTCTCTCCGGGCATTCTCACCCGGGTATCAAAGACCGCTACATTTCCCAGGGCGTGAACGCCTGCATCTGTACGGCTGGCGCCAATAGTTTCTATGGTTTCTCCTGTAAGCTCAGACAAATGCCGGTTCAAAACCTCCTGCACCGTAATCCCATTGGGCTGCACCTGCCACCCACAGTAGTTGGTTCCGTCGTATGCAACGGTCAGCTTTACTCGTTTCATTATCTACGGTTCTCCTTTTACAGAAATACTCTCAGAGCAATATCGGCTCCCAGATACAGGACAGAAATCACATAAGCCGCGTAATCTCTTCTGTGATAAACCAAAGGCTTCATCTGCGTCCGGTTATCCCCGCCGTGGTAACATCTGGCTTCCATAGCCATGGCCAGATCATCGGCCCGGCGAAATGCGGAGATAAACAGGGGCACCAGAAGGGGCACCATACTTTTAGCGCGCTGAATGATGTTGCCGCTTTCAAAATCCGCACCTCTGGCAATCTGCGCTTTCATAATCTTATCTGTTTCTTCCATCAAAATAGGAATAAAGCGAAGGGCAATGGACATCATCATGGAAATTTCATGCACAGGCACTTTGATTTTATTTAAAGGCGCCAGAATCTTTTCCATGCCGTCGGTAAGCTGATTAGGCGTTGTTGTCAGTGTCATAATGGAAGAACCGATAACCAGATAAATCAGGCGGATACCGATTTTCACAGCCTGTACCACTCCTTCTCTGGTAATCTTTAAAAATCCTGCACTCCACAACACTTCCCCCGGAATCAGAAACAGGTTAAACAGCACAGTAATCAGCAGAATGATAAACAGAGGCTTTAACCCTTTCAGCATAAATTTCACCGGAACCTTGGAGAGTCCAATAGCAGCCGCAAGAAAAACCGTGGCCAGGGCATATCCCCAGAAGGAATCCGCCACAAAAAGGGAAATCAGAAATAAAAAAGTTCCGATGAATTTCACCCGCGGGTCCAAACGGTGCAGAATGGAATCTGCCGGATAAAACTGTCCAATTGTAATGTCTCTAATCATGTTTCGTTCTCCCCAGTGCCTTTAAAATACTCTCTTTTGCCTCTTTTACGGTAATGGCCGATGTATCTGCCGGAATCCCCGCCTTGCGAAGTGCCTGCATAATATAAGTAATCTGCGGCGCTGCAAGACCGATTTCTTCCAGTTCCCTATAGTGGGAAAAGACTGCCTCCGGCTTTCCGTCAAAAGCCTTTTCCCCTTTGTTCATTACCAGAATCCGGTCTACATATCTGGCAATATCCTCCATACTGTGAGACACCAGGATAACGGTAATATTCCTCTCTGTGTGCAGCCAGGCAATCTGATCCAGAATTTCGTCTCTTCCTTTTGGGTCCAGACCTGCGGTAGGCTCATCCAGAATCAGCACCTCCGGTTCCATGGCCAGTACGCCTGCAATAGCCACCCGCCGCTTCTGTCCCCCGGAAAGTTCAAATGGGGAACTTTTATAGTATTTTTCCTTCAAACCAGTCTGCTGGAGGGCCCGAACGGCTCTCTCCTCTGCCTCTTCTTTGGAACAGCCCTGATTCTTCGGCCCAAAGCACACATCAGAAAGTACATCGGCTTCAAAAAGCTGATGCTCCGGGTACTGAAATACCAGGCCCACCTGGCTTCGCAGGCGTTTCAGGGAATATCCCTCCTGCCAGATATCTTCCCCTTTATAATACACAGTTCCCACGGTAGGGCGCATCAGTCCGTTAAAATGTTGAATCAATGTGGATTTTCCGCTTCCTGTATGTCCGATAACCCCCAGAAACTGCCCGGAGGGTATTTCCAGAGAAACATCCTTTAAGGCATGGGTTTCATATACAGAACCGGGGCTGTAAGTATAAGTAACATGTTCTAATCGCAATGACATAACGCATCCACCAATTCCTTTATTGTAAGTATTCCCTCAGGAAGAAAAAGCCCTTCCTGTCTCAGTTCATATGCCAGAAGTGTTACCTGGGGTACATCCAGACGGTATGTTTTTAATTCCTCCACTCTGGAGAAAATTTCCCTGGGTGTCCCCTGCATGACCACATGGCCGTGATCCATGACAAACACTTTATCAGAGTCAATGACTTCCTCCATGTAATGGGTAATAAGCACCACCGTAATGCCTTCCTTTCGATTCAGTTCGTGAACCGCCTGCAGCACTTCTTTTCGTCCATTGGGGTCCAGCATGGCGGTGGGCTCGTCCAACACAATGCATTTCGGGTGCATAGCCATCACTCCCGCAATGGCTACCCTCTGTTTCTGCCCTCCGGACAGCTTATTGGGAGAGCGGTGGCGAAAAGGCGTCATGCCCACGGCTTCCAGGCTTTTATCCACCCGCTTCCAGATTTCTTCCGTGGGAATCCCCATATTTTCCGGGCCAAATCCCACATCCTCCTCTACCACGGTTCCGATAATCTGATTGTCCGGGTTCTGAAACACCATGCCGGCTCTCTGGCGGATTTCCCACAGCTTCTCCACAGATTTAGTATCCATGCCGTCAATCCAAAGAGTTCCCTCTGTAGGAACTAAAAGGGCATTGATATGTTTCGCCAGCGTAGATTTTCCGGAACCGTTATGTCCCAGAATAGAGATAAACTGTCCCTTTGAAATGTCCAGATTCACATCATCTACAGCCCTATAGATTTCCGAGGGCTGTCCGCTGTCGTCATATTTTATGTAGTCATATTTTACGTTTCTGGCTTTAATGATTCCCATGGCAGGCACACCTCCACACTTCCATATCTTCGCTGTCTCCCTCCAGGTGATAGTCTATTTTCTGGAATCCCAGCTTCCGCGCCAGTTCCAGCGACGGCATATTGGCGCTTTTTATCCTGCAGTACAGATAAAAAGCCCCTCTTTTTTTTGCTTCCTCCACAATGGCTCTGCAGGCCTCGTAGGCAAATCCCCTTCTCCGGAATTTTTCATCTATCATATAGCCAAGCTCCACCACTGTTTTGTTATCATTCCAGAGTTTAGGTTCTACCCCTGCTCTCCCTATAATTTCCCCGGAAGCCTTTTCCAGTATGCACCAGTAACCCATGTCACAGAGTTCATACATATAGCGCCGATACATCTCAAAGTCTTCCAGTTCTTCCTTCAGGGGTTTTGCCACACCCTCACAGGCATCTGCGGAGGTTTCCTGAGAACAGATTTCCATCATTCTAGGAATATCTCCTTTTTCCATTTCCCGAATAAGAAGCCGGTTTGTCTCACACACTTTGGCTGGTAAATGATGAAAGTGACAGTAAATTTTTTCCACAAAGGCGCTGTCCACCTCTTCAAATCCTTCCACAAGTGCAAAAGCTGTGCTTAAATCCTGTTTCCCGGAATCGGGGTTATAATAAGCCATACAAGCCATACCCGCCGCTTTTGCGGCTTTACAACCGTTTTCCGAATCCTCGATAACCAGACATTCTTCTGGAGACAGCCCCAGTATTTCTGCTGTTTTCAGAAAAACATCCGGTGCCGGCTTGGGGTGCTTCACAGTTTCCCCACTGACCAGTTTTTGAAAATACCTGTCAATTCCCCAGTGCTCTGTCACATTTCTGATATAAGAAAGGGGGGATGAAGAAGCCACAGCCAGCACATATCCCGCCTCCTGCAGCCTTTCCAGAAACTCCTTCACCCAGGGAATCAAAGAAGGATACCCTCTCTCTTCAATCATTTTCTTTTTCATACTCTTCATCTCGGCTATCAGGGCTGTATCCTGTACATCTACCTGATAATGCTCATGCAAAAGTTCCATGAGAAAACCTACCGTTGAACCGATGCAGGGCTTATAAACCTCATAGTCTATGTGGATTCCCCTTGCTTTCAAGGTCTCTTTCCACACCTGGAAATGGAAGGGCTCGCTGTTAATCAGCACCCCGTCCATATCAAAAATAATTCCCTTCAGCATATTTTCAGCTTTCTCCCTCTGTCTGGTCCTCTTTGGGACCGAATAAAAGTTCTTCTGCCAAAGCCCAGATTTCCTCTCTTCCCTGCTTGGTCTGTGCAGAGAAAGGAATCACTCTGGTGCCGGGGAGCAGATTTAAGCCTGTCTTAACTGCCTTCACATGTTTCGCCACCTGGCTTCTTTTCAGTTTGTCCGCTTTTGTTGCAATAATAATGGGCTGGTATCCGTTTTGTACAATCCAGTCGTACATGGTCCTGTCATTTTCAGACGGGTCATGACGGATGTCAATAAGCAGAAATACTGCCTTTAACTGCTTAGACTGGTGCAGATACCGCTCAATCAGCTTTCCCCACTGCTCTTTTACGGACTGGGATACCTTGGCATAGCCGTACCCCGGCAAATCCACAAGATACATCTCGTGGTTTACATTATAAAAATTAATGGTCTGGGTCTTTCCCGGAGAAGCACTGGTTCTCGCCAGGGCCTTCCGGTTCATCAGTGCATTAATCAGCGACGATTTTCCCACATTGGATTTTCCTGCAAATGCAATTTCCGGAACTTCGTTTTTGGGAAGGGTACTGGTGATGCCGCAGACGATGTCCAGCGCTACATGTTTAATAACCATGTGTTTTCCTCCAAATTTTTTCTTTATACCAGGGCATGTTTCAGAACCTCTTTCATGGTTTTCACAGGCACGATTTTCATGCCGCCTGTGATTTCCTCGTCCAGTTCCTCCACATCTGCCTGATTCTCAAAAGGAATGAGAACCTTTTTCATACCTGCGCTCTTGGCTGCCAGAAGCTTTTCCTTCAGGCCTCCGATAGGAAGCACTCTTCCTCTCAAGGTAATCTCTCCCGTCATGGCCACATTGGCTTTCACCGGTGTGTTGGTCATGGCAGAAAGCATGGCCGTAGCCATGGTAATACCGGCAGACGGGCCGTCTTTTGGCACTGCCCCTTCCGGTATATGGATATGTAAGTCATGTTTCTGGAAAAATTCCGGCTTAATGCCATATTCCTCTGCTACGGAACGAATATAGCTGATACCTGCCTGGGCAGATTCTTTCATCACGTCCCCAAGTTGCCCGGTCAGAAGAAATTCTCCTTTTCCCGGCATAAGGTTCACCTCTATCTGCAGGGTATCACCTCCGACGCTGGTCCAGGCCAGTCCCCGTACAATTCCCACTTCATCCGTCTTATTCTTCCTCTGGTATGTGTATCTGGCTCTTCCCAGAAAACTTTCCAGATTGTCCACGTTTACACTGATGGTTTCTTCCTTGTCCTCCAGAATCTTCCTGGCTGTCTTTCTGCAGATTTCACCCAGCTTTCTCTCCAGGCTTCTCACACCCGCTTCTTTGGTATAGCCCGCAATGACTTCCCTCAGCGCTTCATCAGAAATAAGCAGCTGGTTTTCTTTTAATCCGTGGGCTTTTATCTGCTTTGGAATCAGATGTTCTCTGGCAATATGCTCTTTTTCGTTCTGGGTATAGCTGCTGATTTCAATAACCTCCATACGGTCTAAAAGCGGCCGCGGAATAGTCTGCAAATCATTGGCTGTGGCAATGAAAAGCACCTCCGACAAATCCAACGGGATTTCCACATAATGGTCTCTGAATTTCCTGTTCTGCTCGCTGTCCAACACCTCTAAAAGCGCAGAAGAGGTATCTCCTTTGTAATCACTGCTCACTTTATCAATTTCATCCAGAAGCATGAGAGGATTTTTCACCCCGGCCTGTATCAGTCCGTTGGCAATTCTGCCCGGCATAGCGCCGATATAGGTTCTTCTGTGACCGCGGATTTCCGCCTCGTCCCGGACGCCGCCCAGGGACATGCGCACATACTCCTTGTCAAGCGCCCTGGCTACGGAACGTGCAATAGAAGTCTTTCCGGTTCCCGGCGGTCCTGCCAGACAGAGAATCGGACTCTCTCCCTTTTTCGTCAGGGTTCGCACAGCCAGAAATTCCATAATACGCTCTTTCACCTTTTCCAGGCCATAGTGGTCTTCTTCCAAAATTTTCTTGGCTTTTGCCAGATTTTTGTTATCTCTGGACACCTTATCCCAAGGCAGGGAAAGTAAGGTTTCAATATAGCTTCGGATAACTCCCGCCTCTGCCTGCATACCTGCCGCATTTTTAAAGCGGTCAATTTCCCGGTTGATTTTCTCCTTCACTTCTTTGGAGGCTTTCAGTTTTGACACCTGTTCCTTAAACTGGTCTGCCTCTGACAAAGTATCCTGGTCCCCCAGTTCTTCCCTGATAACTTTTAACTGTTCCCGGAGAATATAGTCTCTCTGGTTCTTATCCACCCGCTCCTTGACTTTGCTGTTTAAATCTGTGCGAATCTGCATAATGTCGATTTCATTGCACAGAATTCCGCCCAGCACCTCATAACGCTCTTCCAGATTGACAGCCTCCAGAATTTTCTGTTTATCCTCATATTTCATGGGAAGATTCACGGCAATCTGGTCAATGACTCTCCTGACATCCTCCAGTTCCAGAATCTGTCCTGCCAAATCCTTGCTGAGCTTTGGATTTTCATTGCAGTAACGGACAAAAAGTTCTTTTATTCCCCGCAGCATAGCTTCTTTAACATTGCCCTCCGGTTCTTCCTGTTCTTCTTCAAAAAGGGCAATTTCAGCTTCCAGATACAGGGGATTTTCTTCAAATCTTAAAAGTTCTCCTCTTTCCTGTCCTTCCACCAGAACCTGAATCATGTTTTTCTTTGTCTTTACAAGCTGTTTGATTTCTGCGATGGTACCGATTTTATATAAATCTTCCTGTGCAGGTTCCTCTGTTTCAGGGTCTCTCTGGGTGATGAGAAAGACCTTCTGGTCCTGAACCATGGCCTTTTCAATGGCCTTCATGGATTTTTCCCTGCTTACATCAAAATGGACAATCATGTCAGGAAGAATGGTTGTACCTCTAAGGGCGATTGCCGGTAAATGCTGTATGATGTCGCTCATGCTCGCACCTCCTTATTCCTGTACGATTTCTCTATGCGATTTCCGGTGACTCTTTTTTCTTACGGCTGCCGCTTTTGCTTCTTCTGGCTGTTGCCGGAAGTTCTCTGTATTCCAGCTTTGCTTCCCCTGTGCCGTCCACCAGTTCTTTTGTAATGGTACAGCCGGTAATGCTTTCATCTGAAGGCGCCTTGTACATCAAATCCATCATGGAATTTTCCATAATAGCACGCAGACCTCTGGCACCCGTCTTTCTCTCCATAGACTTATCCGCAATGGCTTCCAGCGCTTCCGGTTCAAAGTCCAGATGAATACCATCCAGATGAAACAAGGTCTGATACTGACGCACCAAAGAGTTTTTCGGCTCTGTCAGAATCTTCACCAGGGCGTCCTTATCCAATGCATCCAACGATACCACTACCGGCACACGGCCCACAAATTCCGGAATCAGTCCGAATTTCACCAAATCCTGGGGCATGACTTCTTTTAAAAGTTCTCCCACATTATGTTTGCCCGGTGTACGGATTTCTGCATTGAAACCAATGGCTTTTGTATCTTTTCTGGTTTCGATAATTTTATCCAGCCCTTCAAAAGCGCCGCCGCAGATAAACAGAATATTGGTGGTATCAATCTGGATAAACTCCTGCTGCGGGTGTTTTCTGCCGCCCTGAGGCGGTACGTTAGCCACCGTTCCCTCTACAATTTTCAAAAGAGCCTGCTGTACTCCTTCTCCGGATACGTCTCTGGTAATGGAGGCATTTTCCGATTTTCTGGTAATTTTGTCAATTTCGTCAATATAAATAATGCCATACTGGGCACGTTCTATATCGTAATCTGCTGCCTGAATGATTTTCAGCAGAATATTTTCCACATCCTCGCCCACATAACCGGCTTCGGTCAGAGTGGTTGCGTCGGCAATGGCAAAAGGCACATTCAGCAGTCTTGCCAGCGTCTGAGCCAGAAGCGTCTTACCAGAACCGGTAGGACCCAGCATAAGAATGTTGCTCTTCTGCAGTTCCACATCCGCGCCTCTGCCTGCCAGCACACGTTTGTAGTGGTTGTAAACTGCAACCGAAAGCACTTTTTTCGCTTCATCCTGTCCAATGACATACTCATCCAGAAATGCCTTAATTTCCTGTGGTTTCAGCAGGTTAATTTCGTCAGAAGCCATGTTGCTGTACTCTGCCCCCAGTTCTTCCTCTATGATTTCCGAACAGATTCCCACACACTCATCACAGATATAGGTGCCGTTTGGACCTGCAATCAGTTTTTTTGCCTGGTCTTCTGTCTTTCCACAAAAGGAACATCTGATTCTTGTATCGTTTCCTTTCATTGCCATGTTTTTTCCCTTTCTGTTTCCATTTTTCTTCTTTTAAAGCCGAAAGACCCCCGCAAATTTCTGCAGGAGTCTTCTCTTCTGTCATTATCTATGCTCGATTACAGAGTCAATCAATCCATATGCCATTGCCTCCTGGGCTGTCATATAATTGTCTCTTTCTGTGTCTCTGGCAATCGTTTCCAGAGTCTGGCCTGTATTCTGAGCCAGAATTGTGTTTAATCTGGTTCTGGTTTTCAGAATCTGCTGTGCCACAATGTCAATCTCTGTTGCCTGACCCTTTGCACCGCCGGAAGGCTGGTGAATCATAATTTCCGCATTGGGAAGGGCCATTCTCTTTCCTTTTGTACCGCCGGCCAGAAGGAATGCACCCATGCTGGCAGCAAGTCCCATACAGATAGTAGATACATCACATTTAATGTACTGCATGGTGTCATAAATCACCATGCCTGCTGTAACGGAACCGCCCGGACTGTTGATATATAAGTGGATATCTTTTCCCGGGTCTTCTGATTCCAGAAAAAGAAGCTGTGCTGCAATCAGGTTGGCTGATACATCGGTTACTTCTTCTCCGAGGAAAATAATTCTGTCTTTTAACAATCTGGAATAGATGTCGTAGTTTCTTTCACCGCGGCTTGTCTGTTCAATGACGTATGGTACTAAACTCATGAAACTCCTCCTATTCTGTCAAACACAGCATGTATTATTCTGCTGCTTCTTCTTTCTTCTCAACAACTTTTGCTGATTCAGCAACTAAAGTAACTGCTTCCTGAACAGCCATGTCTTTCTTAATCTGTTCTTTCTCGTAGTCACCCATTACTTCTTTTAATTTTTCTACTTCCATTTTGTACATTTCAGCCATGGATTTTAATTCTTCTTCTAATTTTTCATCAGAAATCTGAATGTTTTCCACTTCTGCAATTTTCTCTAATACCAGACGGCTCTGGATTCTCTTTAACGCCTGTGGTCTCATCTGTTCCTGGATTTTTGCATTGTCCAGACCTGTGAACTGGTAATACTGGTCAATAGATAATCCCTGGGACTGCATTCTTCTGATGAAATCCTGCATTAACTGCTGAATCTGGTTCTGAATCATAGCTTCCGGAATATCCATCTGTGCGTTTTCAATAACAGCGTCTACTGCTTTGTCTTCTGTTTCGCGTTTTGCAACAGATTCTTTGCGTTCTTTTAAGTTCTTGGCAATGTCTGCTTTGTATTCTTCCAGTGTGTCAAACTCAGAAACATCTTTTGCAAATTCGTCATCTAATTCCGGAAGTTCTTTCACTTTGATAGCTTTTACTGTGCATTTGAATACAGCCGGTTTTCCAGCCAGGTCATTTGCATGATAGTTTTCCGGGAAAGTAACGTTTACTTCTTTTTCTACATTTAATTCAGCGCCTACTAACTGTTCTTCAAATCCAGGAATGAAGGAATTAGATCCGATTGTCAGCGGATAGTCTGTTCCTTTTCCGCCTTCAAAAGCAACGCCGTCAACAAAGCCTTCAAAGTCCAGAGTTACCATATCGCCCTGTGCTACAGCTCTGTCATCTACATCGATTGTTCTGGAGTTGTTTTCCTGCTCTTTTTTCAATTCAGCAGCGATTTCTTCTTCTGTTACTTCTACAGAAGAAATTTCTACTTCCAGTCCTTTGTATTCACCTAAAGTTACTTCCGGTTTTACAGCTACTTCTGCTGTGAAGATAAAGGCTTTTCCTTTTTCAATCTGTACAACGTCGATTTCCGGCTGAGAAACGATATCCAGTCCGCTTTCTTCTGCTGCCTTTGGATATTCAGCCTGAATCAAAGCGTTTGCTGCATCTTCAAAGAAGATACCTGCGCCGTACATTTTTTCAATCATCACGCGAGGAGCTTTTCCTTTACGGAAGCCTGGGATTGTAATTTTGTTTCTGTTTTTCATGTATGCAGCCTGCACTGCTTTTTCAAAATCTTCTGCGGCAACTTCAACAGTAAGTTTTGCCATGTTCTTTTCTAAGTTTTCTACCTGTACACTCATTGTTATGAATTCCTCCTTGAATTTCTATATGCATCTGCCCTGCCAAAACAGCAGAAAACAGCGCTTTTTTCATACTTACAGTCATTAACACAGTATAGCACAAGGGTTTGGAAAACGCCAGTGTTTTTTTTCGTATCCCCCGATTTCTACAGGGTTTTCACGAAATTTTTATAAATTTTCTCTGAAAATAATAGATTTTTGGATTTCCCGGGCTTTTTCTTCCCCGTAAAGCTGGGAAATCAACTCCAATGCAAAGGGAATGGCTGTGCCCAGACCTCTGCTGGTGGTAATATTTCCATCTCTTGCTACCTCCTGCGTCCCCACCTGGGCGCCGGTAAGTTTTTCTTCAAATCCCGGATAGCAGACTGCTTTTTTTTCTTTTAAAATCCCCAGTGCTCCCAACACACTTGGAGCTGCACAGATAGCTGCCACTTTCTTCCCCTCAGCTGCAAAATCCTGCAGAAGTCTGCAAAGCCCTGTATGTTCTCCCAGATGAAGCGTTCCCGGCATACCGCCCGGAAGCACCAGCAGGTCCATCTTGCTGTAATCCGCTTCTTCAAACAGAACGTCTGCCTGGAGAACGATGTTGTGGGAACCTGTCACTGTCTTTGTATTGCTGATGGATACCATCTGCACTTCGGCCCCTGCTCTTCTTAAAAGGTCCACAACAGTCAGACCTTCGATTTCTTCAAATCCATCTGCTGTAAATACACATACTTTTGCCATAATTTTTACCTCTTTTCTATTTTTATCTAAAATACCTCTGTATTCCCCACCTCTTTACGTCTCTTCCCCAAAGCACGATTTTCTCCTGCGTAAACGGCTGATAAAACTCCGCTTTCCCGGCATACAGAGCCAGTCCGTCAAATACCGGATTTTGACCGTCCCCGTAAAGCACATCTCCCAAAAGAGGATGTCCTATCCCAGCCATATGCACCCTGATCTGGTGTGTCCTCCCCGTAAATATCCTGCACTTTACCAGCGTACAATTCTCTCTTTCTTTCAGCACTTCGTATCTGGTGCAGGCCGTTTTGCCCTGTGGGTGAATCTGCATTTTCAGCTTGTCTCCGGGCATAAGGGCAATAGAAGCAGTAATGTCCCCTTCCCTTTGCTCTAATTGTCCTTTCGCCAGTGCATAATAAATTTTCTGAAAACGCCCGTCCTGCTTCTGTGCAGACAGCCGCGCCGCTGCCATCTGATTTTTGGCATACACCATAAGACCAGCGGTATCCTTATCCAGCCTTCCCACAGCCCGGACAACGCCTCCTTCTCCCTGTTTCTGCAGATAATCTGCCACCCGGTTTCCCAGAGAATCCTCATAATGTCCCCGCCCCGGATGGCAGGGTATGCCTCCCGGCTTTTCCACCACCAGCAAATCTCTGTCCTCGTAGAGAATCTCCAGTTTCCCTGCACAGGGTTTCACCCGGCTTTTCTCTTCCTGCATTTCCGCCAGACACACCTCCAGATTCTGCCCCACAGAAGGTCTGTAAGTAATTCTCTGCCGTTTTCCATCTATACAGATACCCTTTGGCTGAAATTTTGCCCGGCTGACTTCCCGCCTGCTCAGTCCCAGATTTTCCCTCAGAATTTTTTCCAGGGATTTTCCTGCCAGCTTTTTGTCTATCTCTAATTTCAGTATTTTCATCTTACCAGCAGAGTACTTCACTGCCTTCTTCAGTCACCAGTACCATAATTTCCCACTGAGCTGAAGGCAGCCCGTCATCCGTATACACGGTCCAGTCGTCCGTGTCATCGGTATAGATTTCATGGGTTCCCATATTAATCATAGGTTCAATGGTGAAAATCATTCCCGGTACCATGAGCATACCTGTTCCGGCTTTCTGGATATATCCCACCCAGGGGTCCTCATGAAACTCCAGGCCTACCCCGTGTCCGCCGATTTCTCTTACCACGGAATAGCCGTTCGCGTGCGCATGCTCATACACCGCCTGACTCATATCTCCCAGATATCCCCAGGGCTTTACTTTTTCCAGACCTTTCTCCACACATTCCTTTGTCACCTCCACCAGCTTTTTCTTCTCGCTGCTGACTTCTCCGATACAGAACATACGGGAGGAATCTGAAAAATAGCCGTCTAAAATTGTAGACACATCTACATTAATAATGTCTCCTTCTTTCAGAACAACATCTTTAGAAGGAATTCCGTGACACACCTGCTCGTTAATAGAAGTACACACACTCTTGGGAAATCCATCGTAATTTAAAGGTGCAGGAACAGCCCCTGCTTTTTCTGTCATGGCAGATACCCAGTCGTCAATTTCCTGTGTCGTAACACCTGCCTTAATGTGCTCTGCCACATAATCCAGAATCTCCACATTGATTTTGGCGCTTTCTTTAATTTTTTCAATCTGTGCCGGTGTTTTCAGAATCTCATGACAAGGTACCAGTACTCCCTGTGACTCATAAAATTTTAATCTTTCATCAAATGCGTAATGACATTTCTTGTATTTTTTACCGCTGCCGCACCAACAGGGGTCATTTCTTTGCAGCAAATGCATCTGCCTGCGCCTCCTTCTGTCTCTGATATCCAATTCTTGGAGAACCGTCCTCCACATAAATGATACCGCATCTTTCAAATCCGTTTTTCTCGAAAACCTGCTGCATCACTGTATTTTCTCGGTGCGTATCTCCCCGCACATTGCCGCACCGGGCATAACACCAGTCCAGACAAAAAGAAGCCACGCCTCTGACTTTTCCTGCAGATGCCATACGGTGCATCACACCATAAGGTCTGTCATTTTTCCATGCTCCGGCTTCGATTCTTTCATAGCAAGGGTCTGGCTGCATGGAAAACATAAACACACCTGCCAAATCTTGTCCTTCCCGGCAGACATACAACTCTCCGTTCTCCAAATCTTTTTTTACCAGTTCTGTGGACGGATATCCTTCTTTCCATTGGCTTGGATTTCCGTGTTCCTGCATAAAAACCCTTGCCCTTCCATATATTTCCATAATTTCCGCTAAATCTTCTGTTTTCGCTTTTGTAATCTGCATATTTTCCACCATGCTTTCTTTTTTCACTATGCATTATACCATTGTTTTTCTCTTTTTTCCACTTTTGAAATTGTTGTAATTTTCTGATTTTTTATATATAAAAAATAATATAACAGTTTTATTTTATTTTTTCTTATTTTTTTCTATTTTTAATATTGACAAATCATAATTTTACTGTTATAATTCAATTATCAAATAAACCAAGAGAAGAAAACACAGAAAGGATTGATTCCACCAAAAGCTTAACGTTTTACTCATAATACAAAAGAAAGGACGGTACGGACCACCAGAAACGTAAACAAACACCCATTAAAATAATTTTTACGAGGTATCTTCCAATGGATATTGAAACACATTAAAAGGGCATCATTCTAAAACAAGTTCAGAATGATGCCTTTCCTTATCACCTTTTCTTTCAAAACATATCTAAAATGCAAGTCTTTTCTTAAAAAATTGCTCCCAACGCACCGAAAGCTCCCATACTTACAGCCGCCATGATAATACCGGCCAGAATTACGCCCAGCATAACGGCAATCACGCTGGATTTGAAATCCATATCCAGAATGCTGGCCGCCAGCGTTCCTGTCCATGCACCTGTTCCCGGAAGTGGAATGCCTACAAAGAGCAGCAGGGCTACAAAGAGGCCTTTTCCTGCTTTCTCCTGCAGCTTTTTACCGCCTCTTTCCCCTTTATCCAGACACCAGGTAAAAAATTTTCCGATAACCGGTTTGTCAGCTCCCCACACCAGCACTTTTCTGGCAAAGAAGTAAATAATCGGAACCGGAAGCATATTTCCGAGAATAGCCACAATATAATACTGTACAAAAGGCAATCCCAGCCCTTCTGCAATGGGAATCGCACCTCGAAGTTCAATCAGGGGTACCATAGAAACAAAAAATACAATCAGGTATTTTTCTAACATAAAACTCTCCTTCTATCCTTTTTCCAACACGCAATGTATCCGTTCCAATATAGCACCCTTTCTCAACCGGCGCAAGCATTTTTCGACAATCCCACGCAGATTTTACACAAGTTTTATATTTTTACATCAGATGGTTCTCTCATCTCCCCAGAAGAACAGAGCCACGGTCCCCGGACCTGTATGGGCACCGATAACCGTTCCGATACTGTTTATTAAGACTTTCCCATCCAGATTCGGAAATTTTTCTTCTATCATATCTGCCACTTTCCACGCGTCTTCTTCGCAGGCTGAGCAGGATATAAAGCACTTTCCGCTGTAAGCCGTTCCTCCCTTGGCATGCTCCTCCATGCGTTTTACCATTTCCCGGATAACCTGCTTCTTTCCTCTGTATTTGCTTCTGGGAATCAGTTTCCCTTCGGAATTGACATTCATCAGCGGACAGATATTTAACGCCTGTCCTACAAAACCGGAGACTTTGGAAATTCTGCCGCCCCGAATAAAACTGGTCAGGTCTGTAGAAAAGAACCAATGGTGCAGCTTGTTTCTGTTTTCCTCCAGCCAGGAAGCGTTTTCTTCCAGGCTCAGTCCTTCCTGCTGCTTTGTCAGGGCCATGTCCACCAGCATACCGTATCCGGAAGAAGCAGACAAAGAATCAATAATCCTGACTTTTCTGCCCGGATATTTTTCTTCCATCTGCACTTTTGCAATATTGGCAGAATTAATACTTCCGGAAATACCGCTTGACAGTGTCAGATGCAAAATATCCAGACCTTTCTGAAGAATCGGCTCAAACAATTCCATATACTGCTGAGTATTTACCTGAGCCGTGGTAGGTTCTGCCCCATCGGCGATTTTTTTATAAAATTCCTTAAAAGGCATGGATTTTCCCAAATCATCGGGATACTGCACGCCGTCCATCAGGAAATTAAAACATACAAAAGGTATCTTTTTCTCTTCAAAATACTGCGCCGGCATATCTGCTGTGGAACAGCAGGTAATCTGATATTCGCTCATAAGGTTTTCCTCCTCTGCATTCTTGCTTTTTGCATTCCTATTTTAACACTTTACCTGGAAATTGACTAGAGCATTTCCAAAAGTCCCGAAAGCCCCTGTTCTTCGTAAATGCCTTTGTAATATTCCACTTCCCGTTCAATAATCCCATCAATGACCTGAATACCCAGCAGTTCTACAGGCGCTTTATCATCTGTAAGAATATATTCCCCTTTTTTGCAGGGCGTCAGCTGCTGTGAAACCTCATACATCAGGTTCTGCAGTTCTCTGTCCCGTATTTTTGCAGTATTCTTTTCCAGATTTTCCTTAATTTCACAGTTGGCCGAAGCGAAAAGTTCCCGGTTGGTGGTTCCTTCCACATCTGCTGTATATACAGCAGGAAAGACCTCAGAAATGGTATCTGACAGATAATCGTTGATATTTCCCTCTCCTTTTGCCTGCATATTCATATTAACCACCATGACTCCGTCTGTATGCAGATGCTCCTTCACCAGAGTAAAAAATTCCCTGCTTGACATCTGAAAAGGAATGGTAATGTCCTGGTAAGCATCCACCATAATCACATCGTATTTTTTATCCACTGCCTGAAGATAGGCTCTTCCGTCATAGGTCGTCACGTTTACATTTTGAGGCAGGTCAAAATATTCTCTGGAAAGATCTGTAATCTTCTCATCAATTTCCACACCCTCCATAGACAGATTGTGAAAATAAGCCTGACACTGTCTGGCATAAGTTCCGCTTCCCATACCCAGAATTAATACTTCCAATTTCTCTTTCTCCCCGGTATCTGCCATCAGGGGCGCAGCCATGGCCGTGTCGTAATACATACCGGTAAGCCCTTTTTCTTTTTGCATTACAGACTGCACACCAAAGAGCACATTGGTAGACAACACCACATTTTCTTCTGTTTCTTTTACCTGCAGATAATTGTAGACAGACTCTCCCTCATATAAAAGGTCCTGTTCCCAGAATGCAAAATGACTGCGGTTTCCCAGCACTGCACATAAAAGAAAAACCACGAGAGCTGCTGCACAGCTGCGTTTTTTCTTTCCTGTCTGAAAGAAATAAATCAGTGCAAGCACCAGCAATACACCGGAAAAAATGAGAAAGGTAACCGCCGTTCCCACAACCGGAATGGTGACAAAGGTAGGAAGAAAGGTTCCGATAATACTTCCGATTGTATTGAATGCACCTAAAGTTCCCACAATCTTCCCGTTGTCTTCCAGACTATCCACCGTGTACTTTGCCAGAGAAGGGGTAACCGTTCCCAGCAGAAACAGCGGAAATACAAAAATAATCATGCAGGCTGCAAAAGCCGCAAGAATCAGAAAATTGTTGCTCACTGTGAATATCAGAAGTCCGGATACTCCCAGAATAATATATTTTCCCACCACGGGAATCAGGGCAATCCATACCGCCGCGATTAAAATTCTTCTGTACAGCCGGTCCGGATTGGGGTCTTTGTCTGCGCTTCGTCCGCCCCAGATATTTCCCAGAGCCATAGCTATCATAATCGTTCCGATAATAATGGTCCACACAATCTGGGAAGAACTGAAATAAGGAGCCAGAAGTCTGCTGGCTCCCAGTTCCACAGCCATAACCGCCATACCTGCAAAAAATTCTGTGAGATACAGATAATATTTATTGCTCAAAATTGATTTCTTTTCCATACACGCCTCCTGCCTGTACTTGAAAACAGACGGGGCTGCCCCATAAACACTTATGAGATAACTCCGCCTGCCTGTTTTTTACTGAAAAGATGCTTTATCCTTATAGTTTAAAGCAATATACGTTTTTCCTCTGTTCAGCTTGATTTCTTTACCGGACTGGTCATAGAAAGACAGATAGGACTCCTCGTTATTACTTTCCTTAGACCAGTGGATTTCCTGAACACCTCCGTTTGATACATAATATCCTTTGGAATTTTCAGAACCATCCCAGTCCAGTTCCTTATGCCCCACCTCATCTCTTACGGAAATGTCGGTTTCCAGTACAAATACATTGGTAAAAGCCAGCTGTTCTCCTGTCTTTCCATCCGTCTGAGGGGTATTGTTAATCTGCTTTAAGTATACCTTTTTCTCTGCATCATAGGTAAACTGGGAAGACTGTGCGCCAAACTGAATATCCACGCTGGTACAGTCTTTTCCCTCCGGTTTCACCTGCTCGTCCATACCGTTAAAGGGAAAAGCAGTTCCCTTTTTCTCCTCTTTTAAATCTGTCCGCAGATGGTTTGCTTCAATATAAGCCGGAAGTTTGGTTCCGTCAAAGTAACCGGTGTGTTCCAGAGAATATCCCTGGTTTAATTTCTCCTGGTCTCTTCCAAACAGTCCCCCTGTGTTGGTAATTCCTTCAATCTGGTCTAAATCCAAAGCTTCCAGATACTCTGCTATGGTATCATCAATTCCCCAGTTGACATAGAAGGCGTCAAAGCCCTGAGATAAAGCCGGGAAGTAATAACGACAGCTTCGGATAGGGCAGATTTGCGGTACTTTGGTGTAGTCTCCGTACAGCGCCATAAATCTGGTGGCATCTCCCTCTACAGGAATTTCAAAAATCACATCCGCCTGGGACACCCCATACTGGGGCATTGCTTTCTGCACATTGTTGACCATAACCGCCACCGGACGCTTGCCAACGGCACCTTCTGATAAATCAGCCAGTCCGGTAAGCAGGTTCTGATTGGCAGGTATCTCTTCCTGCTTCACCTCTGCCCCTTCTACAGACTGGGATTTGTCCTCCTGTGCCTCTTCCTGTACGGTTTCTTTTGGTTCCTCTTTGGAGGTTGTCTCTTTTTTCCCACAGCCTGCTGTACCTAAAAGTACCAGCGCCGAAGCTATCAGAAGTATTTTTCTGTATTTCATAGATAACTTTCCCCCTTTAGATTTCAGCAATAACCTCCACTTCACAAAGCACGTTCTTTGGCAGTGTTTTCACCGCCACGCAGGAACGAGCCGGTTTTCCGGTAAAATATTTTCCGTAAACTTCATTAAAAGCGCCAAAATCTCCCATATCTGCCAGAAAACAGGTTGTCTTCACAGCTTTCTCATAGCTGCTTCCCGCTGCCTTCAACACTTCTCCCAGGTTTTTCATAACCTGCTCTGCCTGCTCCTCTACCGTAGTTCCCATAATTTCACCGGTCGCCGGGTTTAAGGGAATCTGTCCGGAGGTAAATACCATACCGTTTATGACTATTGCCTGTGAATAAGGTCCAATTGCTGCAGGTGCTTTTTCTGTACTGATTACTTTCATGTTCTGTCTCTCCTCGCTTCCTGAATTTTCTTTTTTCTCATTATAAGCCCCACCCTCTAAAAGAGCAAGTATTTCAGATATTTTCTCCCCAGAATCTTTTGATTTTTTCTCCCACATTCTGTGCATTGCAAACCTCATAATGCTGCCATTCCGGCGGGAACAAATCCCGGTAAGTTCGTTGCAGAAACCTCTCATCTAAGAGCAGCACTACCCCTTTATCTCCCTTCGTTCTAATGACTCTTCCGGCTGCCTGTAAAACCTTGTTCATGCCTGGATACCGATAGGCATAATCAAAGCCCCTCTGTTCCCTCTTGTCATAATATTCCTTCAGAATTTCCCGTTCACACCCTACCTGTGGAAGCCCTGTGCCAATGATGGCTGCACCGATAAGCTTTTCCCCTGTAAGATCTATACCCTCTGAAAAAATACCACCCATGACACAGAAACCAGCCAGCGCCGTACTCTGTTCTTCCTCAAAACAGGCCAAGAATTCTTCTCTCTCCTGTTCTGACATACCGCTTGTCTGACAGATGCACTCCACCGGAAGCCCATTCTGCTCTACCTGCTGTTTAAAGATTGCATGAATGTCCTCCAGCATACGGTAAGAGGGAAAGAATATCAAATAATTTCCTTTCTTCGCAGAAACCATCTGCAGAAGATACGCTGCCATCCGCTCATATTCGGACTGTTCCCTTCTGGTGTATTTACTGCTTACATCATTGGCAACCAGCACTTTTAAATGCTCCCTGGGAAATGGGGAACTGGCACAGATGGCATAGTCGTCGTCCCGCATACTGAACAAGGAACGATAATATAAAAGCGGCAGAAACGTCCCGGAAAAAAATACGGTTCCTCTGCCTCTGCTCATACATTCCTGCAGATTTTTCCTTGGATTGACGCAGAACAGGGTCAGCAAAAATCGACCCTCCTCACCGTAATGAGTATAAATCACATAATTTTCATCAGTCAGTTCATACATATTCAGAAAATGACGCACTTCAAAAGAAAATTCCAGCACAGCCTTCTGTACCTTTTCCTCATGCTCTTTCTCCAGGAAGTTTTCCATTTCCCCCAACAAATTCATAAGCTGCAGGGAAAGCCCTCCGATATTTTCCAATACCTCATAGTTTTCACATTCTCTTTTGTATTCTAACATCAGCTTATTACACCGGTTCAAAACCCGGAAAAGCCGGATGCTGTGACCCTTGACGGCCTTGGCGGTTTCCAGAAAATCCTCTTTGCAGAGTATGGCGCTGTACATCTTTCTTCCCCTGTCCACCAGATTATGCGCTTCATCTATGAGAAAAAGATAATCTCCCTTCACACCGTCACCGAAAAAGCGTTTTAAATGCACCTTGGGGTCAAAGACATAGTTGTAGTCACAGATAATAGCATCCGTCCAGGTGGAAATGTCCAGACACATCTCATAAGGGCACACCTGATACTTCTCTGCCTGCAAAAGAAGATCCTCCCGCAAATATGTATCCTTTTCCTGCAGAATCTCAAACACTGCGTCATTCACCCGGTCAAAATGCCCCTTGGCCACAGGACATTTTTCAGGATTACATTCCCCGTCTCCGCTGAAGCAAAGCTTATCCTTTGCAGTAATGGTCAGGGTTTTATAAGAAAGCCCTTTGCTTTTTAAAATGGCAAAGGCTTCCTCCGCCACGGTTCTGGTAATGGTCTTTGCTGTCAGATAAAAAATTTTGTCTCCATATCCTGCTCCTACAGCCCGGACGGCGGGAAAAACCGCCGCCATGGTCTTGCCGATTCCCGTAGGCGCCTGTATAAAAAGCTGCCGGCCGGCCGCCATCGTGTGATACACGCCCGATACCAGACTGCGCTGCCCCTCCCGGTAAGGATAAGGAAACTCCAGCCCTTCCATGGATTCTCTTCGGGCAATTCGCCTGCGGTACTGAAATTCTGCCCATTTATAATATTCATTTATCAAGTCTTCAAACCATTTCTTCAGATAGCTGTGGGGAAAGGTTTCCTGAAAGCGCTTGATTTCTTCTGACTCCAGGTGACAGTAGGTCATCTGCACCTCAATTTCTTCCAGATGATTCTGACTTGCATAAAAATATGCATAACACATAGCCTGTGCTTTGTGTACCAATACAGGCTCTTCCAGAAACTGCAAATCCATGTAAACGCCCTTAATTTCATCAATGGCTGTGCGTTCCTCTTCTTCTATAATACCGTCTGCCCGGCCTTCCACGGCAATCACAAATTCCTGATATTCCTGCTCCCATTTCAACGGCACCTCTGCCCGATAAGAAGTCTTCATCTGTTTTTGGATTTTCCGGTGTATTTTGCTGCCTTTGGTCATAGCATCCCTGTCTGCCTGAAAGGTTCTTCGGTTGTCCAGATTTCCGCTCCTCAGGATAAATTCTACCAGATTGCGGACTGAAATTTTAATCACTTCTTTTTCTTTGTTCATCATACACACCATTATAACACCCGCCTGTGTGTACGTCAAAAAAACCGCTTCTCCCAAAGGAAAAGCGGTCTTAGCCAATACATATTTGCGAATGTGTGTTGTACTGGGCTCCAATACTCATCATGAAATTTTATGCAACAGCAAATTTATCCAGGTAGCTGTTAAATTTCTCGTCGTGGCCATTGCATCTTACGGTAAGAATTCTTGTCAAATCCATGCTCAGGACACCTAAGATTGATTTTGCGTCAATAATTACTCTGTTATAAAATATGTCAATATCAAAATCACATTTGCTGGCTTCGTTGACAAATTCTTTTACATCTTCTTTTGCAGTCAGTTTAATTTTGCGCTCTACCATAAAACAATCATCCTTTCTATCTGTTAAGATTCAGAAAAATTATCTGGTCTGCAGCATTCCTCTTTCTGCATTATCGGTATTATTACACTGAATTTGCCATTTGTCAACAAATTCCGCCTTATCTGGTACTACCAGTTCTCTTCTGTTTTTTTGTTATTTTTTACATTTTCTTAACATAGATTGTCTCCCTTTTCATGAATTTTTTTCAAAACTCCTTTAAAAACGCAAAAAAGAACCGGTTACTTATGTGAATACCGATTCTTTTCCACTTGATTTTTTCTGCGTTTTTTCTGTTATTTATGGGAAGATACAGCACCTTAAGGCAGATATTTTTCCACATCTCCCAGATAAGTATTAACCACGCCTGCAAACTGACCGGCATCTACGGCCGCCGCCATCTCCGGGTCTAAAGGCATCTTGCCCATAACCGGAACCTGTACCTCGGCTGCTGCCGCGTCTACTTTGCTTTCTCCGAATACATAGATGGCTTTTCCGCAGTCCGGACATTTCACATAACTGTAGTTCTCTACCAGTCCCAATACAGGCACGTTCATCATTTTGGCCATATTATAAGCCTTTTTCACAATCATCTGTACCAAATCCTGAGGAGAAGATACAATGACAATGCCGTCAATGGGCAGAGACTGGAATACCGTCAGCGGCACATCGCCTGTTCCCGGCGGCATGTCTACGAACAGATAATCCAGTTCCCCCCACACCACATCTGTCCAGAACTGTTTTACCATATTGGCCAGAATCGGACCTCTCCAAATAACGGGAGCGTCCTCCTGTGGAAGCAGCAGGTTAATGGACATGACCTTAATGTCATTGCCTGTCTCCATTGGATAAATGCCGTTTTCATCTGCTACTGCTGCACCTTTTAATCCATACATTCTCGGAATGGAAGGGCCGGTAATATCGGCATCCATAATGCCCACTTTATATCCCCGGTATGCCATTTCATTTGCCAGAGATGCCGTGACAAAGGATTTTCCCACACCGCCTTTTCCGCTGACAACTCCGATGACCTTTTTAATGCTGGAATGCGCATTCAGAGTTTCCTTGGGAATTCCGCCTCCTTTGGCACTGCTGCAGCCTGCACAGCTTTCTTTGCTGCAGGTCTTGCTGTCACATTGTTTTTTTTCTTCACTCATGACTTTTCCTCCTGGTATCTTTGTTTTCTGTATTATTTCATAAAACGGTCAATGGCTTTATTTAATTCTTCCAAAGCTTCTGTATCTCCGTGTTCGATGGCGTCTACGATACAGTGTTCGATATGATCCTGAAGAATTACTTTTCCGGTATTATTAATCGCTGATTTCACGGCAGAAAGCTGTATCAGCACCTCGCTGCAGTCCCTGCCCTCTTCTACCATACGGCGAATAGATTCCAAATGGCCGATTGCGCGGGAAAGACGATTCAGCACTGCTTTGGTATGTGCATGGCTGTGGGTATGCCCGTGACTGTGAGTCACTACGGTTCCATCTTCCAGCACATGGGTGTGTTCCTGATGATGCTTCTGATATTGCTCCATATCCTGCTCCTCCTTTCTCGCACTCACTTCATTATAACAGACCTTGCCGAAAAAGCAATGTTTAAAAGCTTCAAAACCGGGAAAAGGTGTAACGCTGATGGATGGCCGCAGTCATCACATCAAAGACTACACTGCCGTCCTCTTTATCCGTCCGTTCAATGGTCAGCTGTTCTTCATTTTTAAACTTTTCCCTTACATAGCTTTCCAAATCCGCCTGGTCGGGAAGTGCTATTTCTTCTATAAATATATCTCTCATCTGATTTCCGGGACAAAGATTAAACATCTCCCGAATGACCTCGTATTCCTGCATCTGATTTTCCTCCTGAATAATTTGACTTTATTACTCCATTTTACACCATACCACAACCGAAAGTCTACCTCTTGTACACTTTTTAGAAAAAAAGCGAAAAACAAATTGCCAATCCGCGAAATATATCGTATTATGGTATTTATCGAAAACACAGGAGGAATCACAAATGCAGCTTTTAAAGGAACGCATTTTAAAAGATGGAATTGTAAAACCGGGAAACATTCTGAAAGTAGACAGTTTTCTCAATCATCAGATGGATATTCCCCTTATTAATGAGATAGGAAAAGAGTTCAAACGAATTTACGCCGACGCACCTATCACCAAGATTCTCACCATTGAGGCTTCCGGTATCGGCATTGCCTGCATTGCAGCCCAGTATTTCAACGTACCTGTTGTCTTTGCTAAAAAAACCCAGAGCCTGAATTTGGACGGAGAAATGTACTGTACAAAAATCGAATCCTTCACACATAAGAAGGTTTACGATGTCATTCTGTCCAAGAAATTTTTAAATGCCGATGACCATGTACTGATTATTGATGACTTTCTGGCCAACGGCTGTGCTTTAAACGGCCTGATTGAAATTGTACACAATTCCGGAGCCGTTCTGGAAGGCACCGGTATCGTCATCGAAAAAGGCTTCCAGCACGGCGGCGACCTGCTGAGAGAAAAAGGAATCCGGGTGGAATCTCTGGCTATCATTGATTCTATGACGGATGACTCCCTTACCTTTCGTGAATAAGTATTTAAAAATCTGCGGCATTGAACACCCGGTTATTTTCTCTGTGTTCAATGCCGCAAATCTTCTCCCATAACTGGTATGGTTAAATAATTCGAAACTGGATATTTAACAAGTACCAGTTTTGCAGTATAGTAGGAAAAACAAATTAGAAAGGACGCCAATTTTATGAAAACTCATACAAAAACTCTTGTTTTAACTGCTCTTTTCGCGGCCCTCTGCTGCGTAGCCACCATGTCTGTCCGGATTCCCACACCGGGAACAGGCGGATACATTCACCCGGGAGACGCCATTGTCATTCTCTCCGGTGTGGTTCTTGGCCCTCTCTATGGATTCCTGGCTGCCGGCATTGGTTCCTGCATGTCCGACCTTTTGGGCGGATACCTGACTTATGTACCCATTACTCTGCTCATAAAGGGACTGGTGGCCATGACCTCCGCTTTTGCCTATCAGAAACTTTCCCATGCCGGAAAACATTCCTATGCGGGCGTTGCAGCCGGAGGCATTCTGGACATGATTCTGGTGCCCGGCGGATATTTCTGCTTTGAATATTTCCTGTACGGTGCAGGCGCGGCCGCCAGCATTCCCGCAAACCTCATTCAGGGCGCCAGCGGACTTGTCCTGGCTCTGGTACTCTACCCCGTCTTCGCTGCAATCCCGGACGTCAGACGCATTCTGGCAGCCCGGCAAGCTTAAAAATCCCCATCATTACGGACGGTCTTTTATCATTTGATAATAGTGCAGTTCTTCATACCCCAGACGCTCATACAGAGCGATTGCTCTTTTGTTGGTATAAGTAGCCTCCAGGCGGAAACGCTTCGCCTGGGGGTATTCCTTTTCTACCCATGCAAATACCTTGGTTCCATAGCCTTTTCCCCTACAGCTGCTCTTAAAAAACAATTCTTCCAGCCAAATAGCCATACCTCCGGCTTCGTTACTCCAGGTAATGGCAATAAGGAAGTATCCCACAACTCCTGTTTCGTCCTCCAGCATCAGAACTCTGGAATATTCCCGGCTTCTCATACACTCCTGCAGCGTACGCTCAAAATGTTCCTCCGGTACGTCATGGTCACAGGCCGGTCCGCCGTAAAACTCTTTTGCCATGGCAAAAAATTCCTGTCTGTCTTCTTTCCTGATATCTCTGATATGCAACATATTTTTTCCTCTGCTTTCTCTTTATTAATTTGTGATTCATTATAATTTGCTCAAAAATGAAAACACTTTTTTCATCATTTCACAGTCTTCACTGTAAGGACAATTTCCGTAATCACAGTCAATTCTATCCAGTACAAATCCCTCTTCTCCCTGCTCAAATTCTCCTATCGCAGTTCTTGCCATATCGTAATTTTTGCAGTATCCATTGAAAAATTCTTCTCTGATTTCACTCATGTTTTCCCTGCTTCTCCCTTAATGTTTTTAAGTCTACCTGCCGTCCGTCCGGGTGGCCTCCTGCCATATTTTCAACCCTGGAATTATCCAGAAATGAGGCTCGCATAATAGAATTACTGCCGAATTTTTTCCGTATTTTGTCCACTGCCTGATCCATTTTTTCCATTTTTTCATAGTCCGTGGTGTCGAATAGGCTGAGCTGGCGTCCCCTTTCCTCTCTGGATACTTTGCTGGTGTATACTCCCAAAAGCCGTATGGGGGTTCCGTCCCAAAGTTCATCAAACAACTGGCAAACCGCCTCATAAATCTCTCCTGTCAAATTGGTGGGAGCCTGCATCACCTTCTGATGTGATACAGTTTTCATCTCGAAATCCCGAATAGAAACAGACACAACTTCTGCTCTGGCCTCATCTTTTCTGAGGCGTGAAGCCACTGTTTCACAAAGAGAAAGCAGCACCATTTTGGCCGTACTTTCTTCTGTAACGTCAAAGGCAATGGTGGTGCTGTTGCTGTAGCCTTTATTCCCATGAGCATCGCTTTCCACCAGAGAAGCATCTCTGCCATTGGCAAAATTCCAGATGCTTTCCCCTTGTTTTTTCAAATGATTTTTCAGAATTTCCACATCCGTCCGGGCCAGTTCCCCAATGGTATAGATACCCAGTTTTTTCAGTACCTGCTCTGTAGAACGTCCTACAAACAGCAATTCTGATACTGGAAGCGGCCACATTTTTTTCTGAATTTCCTCTTGAAAAAGTGTATGTACACGGTCCGGTTTTTCAAAATCCGAAGCCATTTTCGCCAGATATTTTTTATCGGAAATGCCTATGTTGACCGTAAATCCCAATTCTTTGCTGATACGGTTCTTCAACCTGTGGGCAAAGGCTACCGGCTCGCCAATCAGGTGTTCCATTCCGCTCATATCCATAAAAGCCTCATCAATGCTGTACTGTTCCACATCGGGGCTGTACTCCCTTAAAATCTCCATAAATTTGGCAGAATACTGGCGGTACATGGCATGATGGGCTGGAACTACCGTAAGTCCCGGACACTTCTTTAAGGCATCTGTCAGAGGCTCTCCGGTTCTCACACCACAGGCCTTGGCAGACAGTGATTTTGCCAGAATAATGCCCCGCCTTTTGCTCTTATCCCCGCCTACCGCACTGGCAATCTCCCGTAAATCCACGGTGCCGCCCTGCTCTCTTAAACGGTACACAGCCTCCCAGGATAAAAATGCACTGTTCACATCAATATGAAAAATGACCGTTTTCATAAAATCCAACCTGCCTTCCTAAAATGCCAGTTTCTTTACCGCCCATGCAGCCTGCAGCGCCTCTTCCTCAGTATTAAACCAGGAGAAAGAAAAGCGAATCGTTCCCTGCTTTTCTGTACCCAAAGCCCGATGAATAAGCGGCGCACAGTGCACCCCGGCCCGGACTGCAATGTCATATTCCCGCCAAAGCACATCTCCCATTTCCTTGGAATCATAATCTCTGATATTCAGAGAAACCACTGCCGTCCTGTCTTCGGCTTCAAAATCTCCATATACAGTAACACCGGGAATTTTTTCCACCTGTTCATAAAAAATACGCATCAGGCAGCTTTCATGCTTCTGTATATTCTCTACTTTTGTTTCTTTTAAAAAGTCAAAGGCTGCGGATAATCCGGCAATGCTATGTCCGTTTGCTGTACCCGCTTCCAACGCCTCCGGTATTATAGAAGGGTGCTCTTTCTCAAAGGAATGGATACCACTCCCTCCTACTTTAAAGGGCGGCAATGTAATGTCCTGCCCTACGCACAACCCTCCCGTTCCCTGGGGGCCCAAAAGCCCTTTGTGTCCGGTAAAACACAAAAGCTCAATGCCTGTTTTCCCCATATCTATAGGAATACATCCTCCGCTCTGGGCCACATCTACACCCAGATGTACACCTTTTCCCCTGCATATTTTTCCAATTTCTACAAGAGGAAGTAGATTTCCCGTGACATTGGAGGCATGGGTGCAGAACAACCAGGAGGTCTCCGGGCATATGGCCTTCTCAATATCTTCTGCCAAGATTCTGCCCTTATTATCTGCTTTTACAATCGTTAGCTTCACACCTTTTCGTGCCTTCCTGTACAGAGGACGAAGCACGGAATTATGCTCTGCTTCTGTAGTTATCACATGCATCCCCGGCTTTATTGCTCCCTCTATGGCAATATTCAATGCCTCTGTGGCGTTGCTGGTAAATACGGTCCTTTCAGCCCTCCCTGCTCCGAAAAAAGCGGCTGCTTTTTCCCTGGCTGCATAGATTTCCCTGGCCGCTGCCAGCGCCGGTCCATGCATACCTCTGGCACTGTTTCCTAGTCTGTCCATAGCATCAAAAACAGCTTGTTTTACACATTGGGGCTTTTTAATCGTCGTAGCCGCATTGTCCAGATAAATCATTTTTCTACTCCTGCTTTTCTGATTTTCATATAAGCCTCCTGCTTTGTCAGGACTCTTCCAATCACAGCAAAAGGCGTTTCCATTTCCTTATTTTTCAACGCTTCTAATATAGCGTCTGCGTACTTTTCCTCCACACTCACCAGAAGGCCGCCGGAAGTCTGAGGGTCAAAAATCAGGTCCTCCATGGCTTCCTCAATACCGCTTTCCAGCAATATTTCCGGCTTTTGGTAACGCTTATTCCGGTAGGTTCCCTCCGGCACCAATCCCATAGACGCATAGTCCAGTGCCTCCGGAAGAATGGGCAGCCTGTCTGCCAGGATTTCCAGAGTCACTTCACTGGCTCTGGCAATTTCCAGGCCGTGTCCTGCCAGAGAAAATCCTGTCACATCTGTACAGCAGTGAATGGGAAATTCCTGAAACACATCTCTGGCCTTTTTGTTCAGGGTTGTCATACTCTCGATGACTTTTTTTCGGGCATATTCCGAGGCCAGCTCTGCCTTTACCGCTGTATTTACCAGCCCTGACCCCAGAGGTTTTGTAAGAATCAGCACGTCCCCGGCACGTGCACCCTGGTTTTTCCAGATTTTTTCCGGATGCACAAACCCGGTGACCGCCATACCGTACTTAGGTTCTTCGTCATTAATGGAGTGGCCGCCTGCCAGAACAGCCCCTGCTTCTTTTACCTGATCGGCCCCGCCTGCCAGGATTTCTCCCAGCACATCGGCGCCCAGGCAGTGGGGATAAGCTACAATATTTAAAGCCAGCTTCGGCTCTCCCCCCATGGCATAAATATCACTTAACGCATTAGCTGCGGCAATCTTTCCAAAGGTATACGGCTCGTCCACCATAGGCGGAAAAAAGTCCAGGGTCTGAATCATAGCCAACTCTTCGGAAATCTGATACACAGCTGCATCATCTGAGGTTTCCACCCCTACCAGAAGATTTTCGTTTTGAAATTTAGGCAGTTTCCCTACAACTTCTGCAAGAATCTGAGGGGAAAGTTTGGCAGCGCAGCCTGCGCTTTTTGCAAATTGTGTTAATTTTATTCTCTCTTTTTCCATCTTCTCATTCCACATTTATCTGTACTTCTACCGGACAATGGTCTGAGCCCAAAACTTCTGTGTGAATGGCTGCGCTAACCAGCTTATCTTCCAGTCTTTTAGACGTGCAGAAATAGTCAATGCGCCATCCTGCGTTCTTTTCTCTGGCCTTAAAACGATAGGACCACCAGGAATAAATTCCCGTTTCCTCCGGATAAAAATAGCGGAAGGTATCTGTAAATCCGCTTTCCAGAAATTCTGTAAATTTGCCTCTTTCTTCCTCTGTAAAACCTGCATTTCTTCGATTGGTTTTTGGATTTTTCAGGTCTATTTCCCGATGTGCCACATTCAAATCTCCACACATAATTACAGGCTTTTTCTCATCTAATTTCTTTAAATAAGCACGAAAATCATCTTCCCATTTCATTCGGTACTCCAGTCTTGCCAACTCACTTTGGGAATTAGGTGTATAAACCGTAACCATATAAAAATTTTCATATTCCAGGGTAATGACACGTCCTTCCTGGTCGTGTTCTTCTATACCTATGCCGTATGTCACGGTAAGCGGTTTCTTTTTTGTAAAAATGGCGGTTCCGGAATAGCCCTTTTTCACCGCATAATTCCAGTAACAATAATATCCCTCCGGTGAAAAGTCTATCTGTCCCTCCTGCAGCTTTGTTTCCTGAAGGCAGAAAAAGTCCGCATCTGTTTCCTGAAAATATTCGGTAAAGCCTTTCTGCACACATGCACGCAACCCATTTACATTCCATGAAATAAATTTCATTATCGGTCTCCTTTTCTTGTCTTTTTGCACATCTTTCTTTTTATTATACACTATTTTTTCTCCCTTGCGAAGTCAAAAACTTTTGGTAAATCACTTTACGAATCCCGAAAGCAGAGTATATAATAAGAAGTACATTAAAATTTGTTATGCAAGAAAAGGAGAACTACAATGGGTGGAATATTTGGAGTAGCTTCTAAGTCAAGCTGTACTTTGGATTTATTTTTCGGAACAGATTATCATTCTCATCTGGGAACCAAACGCGGCGGTATGGCCGTATATGGACCAAACGGCTTCAGCCGCTCGATTCACAACATCGAAAACACTCCCTTCCGTACCAAATTTGACGGAGATTTGGACGAACTGGAAGGAACTGCCGGTATCGGCTGTATTTCCGACAATGAACCACAGCCACTTCTGGTGCAGTCTCATCTGGGCAGTTTTGCCGTTACAACGGTAGGTAAAATTAACAACATGAACGAACTGGTAGATATTTCCTACAAAAATGGCTGTACCCACTTTCTGGAAATGAGCGGCGGCAGCATTAACCCTACGGAAATGGTGGCCTCTTTGATTAATCAGCAGGCAACTATTGTGGACGGTATCCGCTATGCCCAGGAACTGATTCAGGGATCCATGACACTTCTGGTTTTAACTCCGGAAGGCATCTATGCAGCCAGAGACCGTATGGGACGTACTCCAATGATTATCGGGAAAAAGGACGGCGCACACTGTGCTTCTTTTGAAAGCTTTGCCTACTTAAATCTGGGCTATGAAACGTTGCGTGAACTGGGTCCCGGAGAAATTGTTTTCCTGACACCGGAGAGCGTGGAAACTCTTTCCCAGCCATTAAATGAAATGAAAATCTGTTCCTTCTTATGGGTATATTACGGATATCCTACCTCTACCTATGAAGGCATCAACGTGGAAAATATGCGTTACGAATGCGGTAAAAAGCTGGCTCAAAGAGATGCGCAGAGAGATGATGTCAACCCGGACCTGGTTGCAGGCGTTCCGGATTCCGGTATCGCCCATGCCATCGGCTACGCCAATGAATCCGGCATTCCGTTCTCCCGCCCATTTATAAAATATACACCGACCTGGCCCCGTTCCTTTATGCCATCCCGACAGGAACAGCGAAACCTCATTGCCAGGATGAAACTAATTCCTGTGGAAGCTTTAATTAAAAACCGCAGCCTGCTGCTCATTGATGACTCCATTGTCCGCGGCACACAGCTTCGGGAAACCACAGAATTTCTGTACAACAGCGGTGCAAAGGAAGTTCATATCCGCCCGGCCTGCCCGCCACTCCTTTTTGGCTGTCCGTTCCTGAACTTCTCCCGTTCCAAATCCGAAATGGATTTGATTACCAGAAGAATCATTGCAGCAAGAGAAGGGGAAACGGTCAGCCGTGAAGTGCTGGATACCTACGCCGATCCGGATTCCCAGAACTATAAAGAAATGCTGGAGGAAATCGGAAGACAGTTAAACTTTACTACCCTGCATTTCCATCGGTTGGATGACTTGCTGTCCTCTATTAATATTGAACCTTGCAAAGTATGTACTTACTGCTTTAACGGAAAAAAATAGCATAAATAATTGCCGTACGAAATACATAGTTAAACAATTGTTTCGTACGGCAATTTTATTTCCATATGCATCTAAGACTACACCAGCAATTTTAGTATCTCCAGACTCCTAAATTCCTTCTCCACATACCGTTTCCGGTACGCCCGCATAACTCTTCCCACCTCTTCCAGCACTTCCCTATTCACGGTAAAGGAGTACAGTTTTTCCAGTTTGGCTGCAATAATAAACTGCAGAGTATAGAGCGCCGAGGGGCTGATATGTATCAATCCTTTTTCCGCCTGGCCGCAGTTTTCACAGAAAACACCCGACTGTTCTACAGAAAACCAACAGATATTTTCCGTACTTCCGCAGTCTCTGCAGGCAAAAACCGAGGGATATTCCCCGTTTATTGTCATGGCTTTCAGCTCAAATACATAGCGTATGAGGGCGTTCTCCATCTGCTGCTTTACCAGCGCTTTCAGCGTCACATACAGCAGGTTCAGCATCTGCTTTTCGTCCGTATTTTCACTGGAATAATACTCTGCCAGTTCCAGAAAATAAAAGCCATAATACACTCCCGGCTGTATAGAAGCCAGTTCTGAAAAGTATTCCATTACGGAAGCGGAACGCATCTGATACGAAGTTCTGCCCTCATACAAAAAGAACGAGCCAAAAACAAAGGGATTGGCCACCGCCAGAAGGGGGCTGTTCTGTCTTCTGGCCCCCTTGGCAAATACGGTGATTTTCCCTCTCTCCTTCGTAAGCATCACCAGTCTTTTGTCATATTCTCCAATGGGCATGGAAGACAGTACCATGCCGGTCACAGTAATGAAATCGCTCATCAGATTTCCTTCTTGTCGTATCCGAAATTCTTAATCAGGTAATCACTGTCTCTCCAGTCCTTCTTTACCTTGACCCAGAGTTTCAGATTTACTTTCATATCCAGCATTTTTTCAATCTCAAACCGGGCTGCACTTCCGATTTTTTTCAGCATGGCGCCTTGTTTTCCTATGATAATTCCCTTATGAGAATCCCGTTCACAGATAATGGTGGCATCAATATCTACCAGATTTCCCTGAGAGCGTTCTTTCATCCGGTCAATGGTCACTGCAATTCCGTGAGGAATTTCCTCATCCAGTGTACGCAGCGCTTTTTCCCGAATCATCTCTGCCACAATCTGTCTTTGCGGCTGGTCTGTCACAGTGTCCTCATCATAAAACTGCGGTCCATAAGGCAGGTATTTAAAAATACATTCCAGAAGTGTGTCCAGGTTCTGGGAACGAAGAGCCGATACCGGTACAATCTCCGCAAAACTGCAGATATTGCGGTATGATTCAATAAAACCCGCAACTTCACTTTTCTTTACGGTGTCCACTTTATTGATTACCAGAATCACCGGAAGCTTACACAGCTTCAATTGCTCTGCAATATGCCGCTCTCCTGCACCGATAAAATTGGTTGGCTCTACCAGCCACAGAATCACATCCGCGTCTTTAAAAGTTCTCTGGGCAACATTTACCATATATTCTCCCAGTTTGTTTTTAGCCTTGTGAATTCCCGGTGTATCCAGAAATACCACCTGGCCCCGTTCATCTGTATAAACCGTTTGAATTTTATTCCTGGTGGTCTGGGGTTTTCTGGATGTAATGGCAATCTTCTGTCCGATTAAATGATTCATCAACGTGGATTTTCCCACATTGGGCCTGCCTATAATGGCTGCAAAGCCCGATTTAAAATCTGCGTTCATACATTCTCCTTTTTACAGTAAGTGTCTGACCTCGCCAAACACCTTTTTCTCCTGTTCTATTTTCTCTTCACTGCCAATGACACAGATACGGTTCTGTTCCATCATGGCGTCTACAATGCCTGCCAGACGGCGTATATCTTCCGGCTGTGCATTTAAAATTTCGCTGCGCTCTTTCTGTAAGTCCTCTTCCGTCAGATTGGAAAACCAGGCATTTAAAGACATATTCCCCTTGGCTGACGGAGTCAGAGGTGTGTCGATTTCGCTGATTGTTCCGATAATGTATTTTGTCATTTCTCTTTCATCTGCATCAAAAGAGCGGATAAAATCTCCTGTCTTTTTAAACACTGCCAGTGTTTTCGTAAGGTTCGGGTCGCGGTAAGATACCAAAAATCCGTCTCCGTTTCGTCTGAAAGAACTCATACAGCCATACGCACCGCCCTTCACGCGGATATTCATCCAGAGATATTCATAACTTAACATGACTTTCAGTATCCGAAGGGCGCCTGTATAGGCAAAACCTGCCTCTGCAAAATTGCCGGCCGCTGCTACATACTGCACCTGTCCGGAGGTTTTGAAGCCCTCGTTTTTGACTTCAAACTGTGTTTTTGTTGCTCCTGTTTTTACAGCAGAAGTATAAAGAACGCCCTTTAACTGCTCTACTTCTTTTTCCAGATATGCATATCCCTCCTCATCTGCCGTATAGCTTACCAACAGATTTTCCGGTCTGAAAACATAGTGCATCAATCCTTTGAGATTTGCAATAATCTCCTGCTTTTTCTCCTGAAAATTCTTTTCCATCTCATCTACAAATTTGTAAAAATCAATGCCTGCTACTCTTTCCTGGAAATTAGAATTTTCAGAAAAATAGGAAAGTGCCCGCATAACTGCTGTGCTGTGTCCGGCAGAAGCCAGGTTCATCTGCAGTCTGGATTTCATTTTTGCAAGGATTTCATAAAGCCGTTTTTCATCATCCAGATGAGAGGTACAAAGAATTTCTCTTATCATTTCAAAAACAAAGGGTAAATCTTTATACAAAGTTTTCGCCCGAATCCCCATCACTTGTGTGGTCTTTTGGTTGTCCTTTGCATCTCCGAATACCTGAATTCCAAAGGCAATTCCACCGCTTCTGGCATTGATTTCATTAAACAGTTCTCCGTATTTGTAATGTTCCGTATCTACATAACCTAGCACGGATTTCAGAATTCCGAGATAGGGAATCAAATCCTGAGGTACCTGTTTTGTATCAAAGAGCAAATCCAGATACCCGATGCCGTTAGTATAAAGGTTGTGGTGAAGAATCCGGGTATCTCCCACCTTTTTTTCTGTATTGTATAGCTTTGCCGCTTCTGTGCCGATATCGCTTCTTTTCAGCAGTGGAATGGTACGAAGGGCTTCCTCTGTCTCCGGCTCATCCTGGTATTTCTTTAAGTGTCTGGTATCTGCAGCAATTTTGCTGATTTCCTCTTTGCTTAAAGATGCTTTGTAAGCCGCCAGCTTTTCTTCCAGCTTTTTGTCTGTTTCCGCAGCCAGTCCTCTTTTGGGATTTACCACTACAATAGAAGCATGGGTATTCTCCAACAGATATTTTTCAATCAGTTCTTCAAAGTATCCGGTATCTGCTTTTGCTTTCAATTTTTCGAAAATATCCAGACGCATTACCTGGTCAAAAGGCCGGTTATCATCATATAACCAGCTGTCAAACACGTCAATGCCGTACATCAGTCCTTTGGGGAAGGAGGAGAAGTCCGCCTCACGGAAACGGAATTCCATATAATTAATGCCCGCTGCAATGGCCTTTTTGTCTACTCCGTTTTTCACAATCTCTTTCAGTGTATCCTGAATCAGAGACACAAAGCGTTCCTTATCCTCAGGTCTGGCATTTTTCGCTACAATGGAAAAGAAGGGCTGATAGATACCGTCTTCATAAGAGCCCATAATATCCTTTCCGATTCCCTTATCTAAAAGCACCTGCTTTAAAGGCGCCCCGGGTGCGCTTAGAAGGGTATAATCCAGCACTTCAAAGGCTGTACAGGTTTCCACATCCAGGCTGTCTCCCACAACCACATTGTAGGAAAGGTAGGAATTATTTTCCTCCGGCTCATTTTCTGTAATAGAATATTCCATTTCCAGTTCCCGCACCGCCTCAAAGGGATTTTGCCGGGGAATTTCCGAGTGTACGGGAATTTCATCATATTTGCCCAGATATTCCTTGTCCATCCAGTTCAGCCGCTCTTCCATGTCCATGTTTCCATAAAGATAAATATAGCTGTTGGCCGGGTGATAATAGCGGCTATGGAAAGAAAGAAAGTCGGAATACTTCAGCTCAGGAATATATTTCGGGTCGCCGCCGGACTCTACACCATAAGGAGTATCCGGAAACAGAGAATTGAAAATTTCTCTTTCCAACACGTCCTCCGGTGAGGAAAAAGCGCCCTTCATTTCATTATAAACCACGCCATTTAACGTAATCGGCCCGTCTTCCTCTTCCAGTTCATAGTGCCAGCCTTCCTGACGGAAAATTTCTTCTTTTTCATAAATATTTGGAAAAAATACCGCGTCCAGATACACATGCATCAGGTTTTTAAAATCCTGTTCATTGCAGCTGGCAATGGGATACATGGTCTTATCCGGATACGTCATGGCGTTCAAAAATGTATTCAAGGAACCCTTCACCAGTTCTACAAAGGGGTCTTTTAACGGGTATTTTTCGGAACCGCACAATACACTGTGTTCCAAAATATGCGCCACACCAGTACTGTCGGAAGGCGGGGTGCGGAAAGCGATATTAAATACTTTATTGTCATCATCGTTTTCCAGAAGCATCACTCTTGCACCGCTTTTTTTATGTTTCAGCAGATAACCTTTTGAATGAATATCCGGGATATCCTGCGTCAATACCAGCTCATAAGCCGGAACCTGCTCGATTCTCATAGTCTTTCCTCCGTATTCTTTTCTGTCTTCATACATAGCATATAGTATAACACAATTTATGTTTTCTTGATAGGGGTTTTCCTATCAGAAAAGGCAGCCAAAGCCACCCGCATTTCAAAAATGCCGATGTCCAGGCCGCCTTTTTGCATTTTGTTTTCATTTACAATTTTGAATAACCGTATCCATTTACAATGGCATCTATCCTTTCTTTTCGCTGACACATGGGGCATTTTTCCGCCGGATAAGATTCATAATCGGGAATGTCCTGCTTATCATATACTGCATTTATTTCAATTCCCGCCACTTTGTTCACCGCACTGAAAATTGCGGAGACTCCCTGTATTTTGCCCCCATAATACAGCACGGTTTCCATACACTGCCGCAGTGTTGTCCCCGTAGTAATGGAACCCATCAAAATCACCGTATTCCTGTTTTTTACCATGTTTTGCGTATTATCCCTGAAAAGCATTTGCCCATTGGCATGAAATTCCGGTGTTACAATGTAAATGGTCTTGTGCGCATTCATGGATAAAACACCGGCTTTGGCCAGTTCCTCTGCCAGAAAGGCACCTACAACTTCCAATCCGTCCAGACAAATAATACTGTCTACCGGTGTTGTCGCCTCATATTTGGCAGACAGCAGCCTTGCAATTTGGGCCGCCTCCGCACATCTGGTTTTCATCGTGGTCATATCCAGATAATGAGTGATATGGGACTGGGACGTTATAAAATGTCCCGATATAATTTTCAGCTGAATCTTTTCGTCCCCTTTTGCATACGCCTTAAACATTCTTGCCTCCATATCCATAAAAATCCCTCCCATCTTTTGACAGAATATCTCTTTTTTCTGCTATTCGCCCTCAAATTTTCTGATAATTTAATTATATCACGGTTTTTATGCAAAAGAAACAAAAATCTTTTCTTTTATATTTTTTCTTGACTATCTGGAAGTAATGTGCTATTTTATTGCTTAATCAAAAAATGAAAGGAAGTGAAGATTTTCATGGACGACGATCCTGATACGAATTGTATTAAAACACTGATTTCCTCTCCATGTGAGATTATGAATAGATAACGGAACAGCTGCACAGATAGCATTACTGTCTGTGGGGCTGTTCCGTTTTGCATTTTATTTCACAAACTTTACAATTTTATCTTACAGGAGGAACATTATGATTAGTTCATTTTTTTTATTAGCAATACTTATTTTACTAAATGCTGTTTTCGCAAGTGCGGAAATTGCAGTCATTTCCATGAATGAAACAAAGTTGAAAATGCTCACAGAACAGGGAAACAAGAAGGCTGTAAAACTGACGAAGCTAACCCGGCAGCCGGCACGTTTTCTGGCAACCATTCAGGTAGCCATTACCCTGGCAGGCTTTTTAAGCAGTGCCTTTGCAGCGGACTATTTTGCCCAGCCTCTGGTGGACACGCTTCTGCAGGCAGGCGTGCCCATCTCGGAACAGGTGTTAAGTTCGCTGTCTGTTATTGTCATTACCATTGTTCTATCTTATTTCAGCCTGGTTTTCGGAGAACTGGTACCGAAACGAATTGCTATGAAAAAGGCAGAAACTCTGGCCTTATCCCTGGCGGGGATTCTGTATACGGTTTCTAAAATCACCGCCCCTCTGGTATCTCTTTTAACGGTATCTACCAATGTAGTTTTAAAACTGCTCGGCATAAATCCGGAAGAAACGGAAGAACAGGTAACCGAAGAGGAAATCCGTATGATGCTTTCAGAAGGCAGTCAGCAAGGTACCATTGCCAAAGACGAAACAGAAATGATTCAGAATGTTTTTGACTTTAATGACACCAGTGCAGAACAGATTTGCACACATCGAATTGACGTACTTTCTCTAAATTACGAAGACAGTTTAAATACATGGGAAACTATTATTTTTGACAGCCGTCATACTTATTACCCTGTCTATCGGGAAAATACGGACAACATCATAGGTATTCTGGATACCAAGGACTACTTTAGAACAAACACCAAAACAAGAGAATATATTCTGAAACATGCCTTGGATACTCCCTGGTTTGTACCCGAGAACATTAAGGCAAACGTACTGTTCCAGGAAATGAAGAAATCCAGAAAATATTTTGCCGTGCTGATAGACGAATATGGCGGCATGTCTGGAATCATCACCCTTCACGACCTGATTGAGGCTCTGGTTGGTGACTTGTATGAACTGGAAGATGATTTGCAGCGTCCGGAAATTATACAGATATCAGAAAACACCTGGAACATTCTGGGCAGCGCCAGTCTTGACGATGTAGCAGAAGCCGTAGGTATCAAGCTGCCTGTTGAACGCTACGATACTTATAACGGGTATGTCTGTGATATTATAGGACGAATCCCAAACCGCGGAGAAAGCTTCACCTGTGAGGCTGATGGACTGAAAATACAAGTACATACGGTGGAGAATCATTGCATTGGGGAGACTACGGTCACGCTGGCGTAAATATCTCCTCTTAATCATGACCACCCGTCCAACGGGTGGTTTGCTCTAGGGCTATAAGCCCTTGTTACTAGGCCAGCGTCTCAAGGCGCTGGCTTTCTCTTTCGGCTATGGGAATTCTGTTTACACATCC